>CALICR010000069.1 GCA_938049125.1 uncultured Clostridia bacterium | reverse complement strand
CGACAGCGACGAGATCAGCGCGGAGATGAAGGAGCGGGTCCGCGAGACGGCGGAGAACCTCGGCTATACGCTCCGGGGCCGCGGCGGGCGGACCACGCCCGAGTGGAACACCGCGGGCATCATCGTGCCCGAGGTCGTGTCGGAGTACTATGCGCGGGTCGTCCATATGTCCAAGGAGATGCTTGCTGCCAAGGGCTACTCCACGGTGCTGAAGATTACGGACTTTTCCGCCAACGAGATGGTGGAGGCCATCAACTGTATGCACCGCATCCGGGTCAAGTGCCTGCTCATCGTCATGGATGACGAGGAGGTCATGTCGGACCGCATCGTGCGGACCATCCGCCGCAGCCGCCTGCCCGTCATCCTCATTACGTCGAAATACTATCCGCTGCTGGACTTCGACTGCATCCACCTGGATGAGTACAGCGGCATCGTCATGGGCGTGCAGCACCTCCAGGAGCGGGGCTACCGGCGCATCGGCTTCATCGGCGAGCGCATGACCGCCAACCGCATGACCATCTTCAAGCAGGCCATGAAGTTCCAGAGCGCGGAGCTGGACCCCCAGCTCATCTGCACGGGCCAGGAGCGCGCCGAGGCCGGGGGCTACCTCCGGATGAAGGAGCTGCTCGCCCTGCCCCAGCCGCCGGACGCCGTCTTCTGCAGCTACGACCAGATGGCCATCGGGGCCATCCACGCCCTGCGGGAGAGCGGGAAGTCTGTCCCCGCCGACGTGGCCGTCATCGGCTTCGACAACATCGCCGTGTCGCGCTACGTGGAGGGCGGCATCACCACCATCGCCAACCCCTACGACGACATGGTGTCCATCGCCGTCAACGTCCTCACGAAGCGGGCCCACAACCGCCAGAGCTCCCGGCAGCAGATCGCCCTGCGGCCGAAGCTCATCGTTCGGGCGACCACGTAAAAAGTTTCGGTGTTTTCTTCCCGCAGTTGCGTTGATTTCCGGGGAAAATCGAACCTTTGCCGTTGACTTTTTCCGCCGCCTGTGCGACCATGATATCAGGTAAACTCTGCGCGCACCGCGCGCTTCAAATGAATTGCAAGGAGCTGAATGCATGAAAAAGAACGTAGGATTTGTCTGCTTCGGAGAGATCAATACGCCCATTGAACGACTGAACCTCAAGCATGACGAGGCCCTGGCGGCCCTGGCCCCCCTGGGCTACGAGCTGCGCGACGGCGGCCTGGTCATCGACGACGAGAAGTATGAGACGGCGGACGCCGCCGTGGCGGCCCTGCACGGCTTTGACATGAGCTGCCTCATCGTCTGCGTGGCGGGCTGGGTACCCACCCATGCGGTCATCCGCGTCACGGATCATTTCCGCCACATCCCCATGCTGCTGTGGGGCCTCTGCGGCTGGGTCGAGAACGGCCGGATCATCACCACCGCCGAGCAGGCGGGCACCACGGCCATCCGTCCCACCTTCGAGGCGCTGGACTATTCCTTCAAATACATTCACAACACCATCGGCAAGCCCTTCCCGCTGGAGAAGATCGACGCCTTTGTCTCTGCCTGTGCCGCGCGCCAGGCGCTGCGCAGCGCCCGGGTCGGCACCATGGGCTACCGCGATATGCTGCTCTACGGCACCCAGTTCGAGGGCAATTCCATGCGCGGCAAGCTGGGCGTCGAGGTCGAGCCGTTTGAAATGCTCGAGATGGTCCGGAACCTCGAGACGCTGGACGAGGCCAAGGTCGCCGAGGGCGTCCGCTACGTCAAGGAGAACTGGGTCTTCGAGAAGCCCTGCGATGAGGCCATTCTCGAGAAGGGCGTCCGCTACACCTTCGCCATCGGCAAAAAAATTCAGGAGCGCGGCTGGGAGGCCATCACGCTCATCGACGTGGACGGCATGAAGAAGCTCGAAGGTTTCCCGCCCGCCATGGTCTTCATCCTGCTGGAGCACTACTACGGCGTGCTCACCGTGCCGGAGAACGACGTCATGGGCTCCGTTACCCAGCTCATCATGAAGTATCTGACGGGCCAGACCGTGCCCTACCTCGAATACTACGAGTTCTTTGAAAAGAGCCTGCTGGCCGGCGTGCCCGACTTCGTGCCGGAGCCTGCCACCAAGGGCAAGGTCACGGTGCTCCCGGCGGCCTTCGGCCTGCTGAACACCTCGCTGCTCTGCGTTTCCAAGGTCAAGACCGGCCGCGTCACCTGCGCCCGCCTGGCCTACATCAAGGGCCGCTACCGCATGCACGTCTACACCGGCGAGGCCCAGGATCCCCCGGCGTGGAACGAGTTCGGCTGGGACGATCCCGCGCCGCAGCTGCCGTCGCTGGAGATTTTCCCGGACTCCTGCACCGTCGAGGAGTTCTCCCAGAATGTCTGCTGCCAGCACGTCATCGTGGCCTACGGCGACTATACCGAGGCCATCCGGGATTTCTGCCGCCTGATGGACATCGATCTCTACATGTAAGCATACGACAATGGCAGAACGCTCCGCGCCGGGGCGTTCTGCCGCTTTTTTCACAGGAGGAATACCATGTATCTTGGAGTCGATCTCGGCAGCACAAACATCAAGGCTGCCATCTATGACCGGGACCTCCGGCTGCTGGACCGCCGCAGCAAGCCGGTCCACTATCTGCGCGGGGGCGGCCTTGTGGAGTTTGATGCCGAGGTCTACGCCGGGGAGCTGCTGGCGCTGATCCGGGAGCTGACCGCCGTCCACGGCGGTGATGTCCGGGAGATTGCCTTCACGGGCCAGGCCGAGTCCCTGGTGTGCCTCGACGCGTCCGGGCGGCCCTGCCGCAACGCCATTTCCTGGATGGACGACCGCTCCACGGAGGAATGCGCCCGGCTGGCGGAGCAGTTCTCGCCAGAGGAGTGTGAGCGCGTCACGGGCCAGCAGGCCGTGCTGCCCACCTGGCCCGCCACGAAGATCCTCTGGCTGAAGGCCCACGAGCCGGACGTCTTCACCCGCACGGCCCACTTCGTGCTGCTCAAGGACTACATCGTCCACCGTCTCACCGGCGTCCTCGCGGCGGATATGTCCATCGCCACCTTCACGTTCTATTTCGACATCTACGAAAAGCGCTACTGGAAGCCCATGCTGGACGCCATCGGCATCACCGAGGACCGGCTGCCGCCCCTGGCGGAGCCCTGCACCACCGTCGGCGTGCTGACGGCGGAGGCGGCGGAGGCCGCGGGCCTCAGCCCGGCCACCCGGGTCAACCTCGGCACCCTGGACCACTTCGCCGGGATGATCGGCACGGGCAACGTGGCCCCCGGCGGCGTGACGCTCTCCACGGGCACGGTCATGGCCCTGACGGCCATGGCGGTGGAGCCGGCACCCCGGAATTCCGGCATCGCCATGCACTACGGCTTCCTGCCGGACACCCACGTGATGCTCCCGGTGGCCGAGAGCGGCGGCGTCAGCCTCGAATGGTTCCGCCGCACCTGCATGGGCGGCGCGGACTACGACGAGATGAACCGCGTGCTGCTCCAGCGGAAGCTGCCGGGCACGCTGCTGTTCCTGCCCTACCTCGTGGGCACCAACGCGCCGGAGTTCGACCAGGATGCCAGCGGCGTCTTCTTCGGCCTGCGCCAGGAGCACGACGTCTTCGATCTGGCCGGGGCTGTCATGGAGGGCGTGGCCTACCTGCTGCGCCGGAACTGCGACGATATCCGGGCCAAGGGCACCGCGCTGACGCACATCATCGCCACCGGCGGCGGCGCGAAAAGTCCCGTCTGGTGTCAGCTCCAGGCGGACATCACGGGCTTGCCCGTGGTCATTCCCGCGGAGAAGGAGGCCGCCTGCCTTGGCGCGGCCCTCATCGCCGCCGTTGCCGACGGCCGCTTTGCGTCCTACACCGCCGCCGCGGAGCAGTGCGTCCGCCTCGAGCGCCGCTACGTCCCCCATCCCGGCCCGGTCTACGAGAAAAAATACCGCCAGTTCCGCGCCCTCTACCGCGCGGCCCTGGAGATCACCCGGATGGAGTGACCGCCCGGCGGAAAAAATACCCCTGATGCAGCGCTTTGGACTGCATCAGGGGATTTTTTTGCGTTACAGCCAGCTTCCGGAGGTGGAGTTCGGCGCGTCGGGCAGATCGAGGATGGCCTGCCAGACCGTTTCGTCCACGGGGATGCCGTTTTCCATGTTTTCCTTGCGGGTGCGGAGTACATTCTGACCCGGGTAGCGCGGCTTGGAGAAGCCGGGGGCCGGACGGGCGTTCAGCAGGTGCGAAAGCAGCCTGTTCGCAATTTCTTCCTCATCTGCAGCGTCGTTGACGGCGCGGCTGTTGATGGCGATGAAGGTCTGGGAGACGGAGTTCTCGTCGCCGGGGATATTTCGGACGTCGCAGGCGGAGTTGCCGAGGCTGGTGGTGGAGGCGATGAGGTCCAGGAGCAGGTTGATGGCAGAGCCCTTGTACTCGCCCAGAGGCAGCAGGCGCGCTTCCTTCATGACCGCCATGGGATCGCGGCTGATGCTGGGCATCTCCATGAGCAACGTGGACCCCAACATGAACGCCCCCGGCGCGCGCGCCAAGGCCCTCGGCAACAACCCTTTGGCCTATGCCAGCCCCTCTGAGACCGTGTCCTCCGTGTTCCTGGACATTGCCATGAGCAACGTCGCCTCCCTGAAGGCCTTCCTGGACCGGCTCCGCCGCTGCGACGCGGGGCACAACCACTTGCTCACGGGAAAGAAGACGCTGCTCGCAGCCTGTGCCGGCGGCTCCGGCAAGGGCGCCGTTCCATGTCTCGACCGGCTGGAGTCCGTCCTCGCCGACATGGAGATGCAGGCGGCGGACCGGCTGCCCGTGACGCGCTTCAACCGGAGCTATCTGCTCCCGGCCCTCGAGGCCGCCGGCGGCGCGTTTGCGGCGGCGCTTTCGGAATAAGCAGGACCTGCGGCGGGCCTTCGGATGCGTTCCGGGGCCCGCTGCGGCGCGTTTTCCGGGGTGCGGCGGGGCGCACATTCATACAAAAAATTTCATAGGAAAAACGCAGATCCGGGCTTCCATTTTGGCAGAAGTTGTATTATATTAGGCCGAAGACGGGCGACAGTCCCAAACTTGCATCCGGCCCCGGCCGGAGGGAAGCGAGGAATTTCCTATGACGCGGCAGCATGAGATCGACATGACGAAGGGGAGCATCGCCAAAAACCTGATCCTCTTCTCCATCCCCATCGTGATCGGCAGCTTGTTCCAGCAGCTCTACAACACCGTGGACAGCGTGGTCGTAGGCAACTACGTCGGCAAGGAGGCGCTGGCTGCCGTGGGCGGCGTGTCGCCCATCCTCAATATGCTGATCGGCTTTTTCACAGGTCTCGCCACCGGCGCGGGCGTCGTCATCTCCCAGTACTACGGCGCCCGGGATAAGGTCCGGGTCCATGCGGCGGTGCAGACCACCATAGCCATGTCGCTGGTGCTCTGCGTCGTGCTGACGGCGGCGGGCATCCTGACGACGCCGGTGCTCCTGCGCATGATGAAGACGCCGGACGACGTCATCGACATGGCGGCGGAGTATCTGCGCATCTACTACATCGGCCTCAGCGGCCTGCTGCTCTACAACATCGGCTCCGGCATTCTCCGGGCCGTGGGCGATTCCCGGCGGCCGCTCTACTTTCTTATCTTTTCGGCCTTGGTCAACACGGTGCTCGATATCGTGTTTGTCCGGGACCTCAACATGGGCATCGCCGGGGCGGCCATCGCGACCACCATTGCGCAGTTCCTCTCGGCCATCCTCGTCCTGTTCGTACTGGTGAAGGACAAGAACGAATACCGGGTGGACCTGCGGCACATCCGCTTCGACTGGCCGATTTTGCAGCGCATTTGCAGCATCGGAATGCCGACTGCGGTGCAGTCCGGCGTGCTGTCCGTGTCCAACGCCTTTGTGCAGGCCTACATCAACCGATTCGGCTCCGCCTGCATGGCGGGCTGGTCCTGCTACAACAAAGTGGACGCCTTCTCGCTGATCCCGCTGACGGCGCTCACCACGGCGAACACCATCTTCGTGAGCCAGAACCTCGGTGCGGGGGATTGGGAGCGGGCACGGCGCGGCACGCGGTGCTCGCTGTGGATGGGCTTCGCCGCCACGGTACTGACCATAACGCCCTGCATAATCTTTGCGCCGCAGATTGTCGGGCTCTTCAACCGGGATCCGGAGGTCATCCGCTACGGCGCACACCTGGTGCGGCTCTTCTCCCCCTTCTTCCTCGTCTGCGTGCCGGACAACGTCTACCGCGGCACCGTGTGCGGTGCGGGCGTGACGAAGGCCTGCATGTACATGACGCTGGGCAGCTATGTGGTGTTCCGACAGGTTTACCTCTTCGTGGTCAGCCATGTGGTGGATAATTTTACCGCTGTAGCCTTGGGCTATCCCCTCGGCTGGGCGCTCTGCACAATCCTCATCGTCATCTACTACTGGAAGGGCGACTGGAAAAAACAGGCGGTGCTGTAACGAAACTGCGGTCCCGGAAGATCAAGAAACAGAAAGCCGCCTGAGCCGAAGGTCCGGGCAGCTTTTTGGTGAAAAACGAAAAAGGCTGTAACAAAACCGCCGGTCCGAGGGATATATCAATAGGAAAGCCGCTGGGGTTCCTCCCCAGCGGCGGTTTTGTATGCTTGTGCAGCAGCGGCGCGGCTCGAAGCGTCCAAAGAGGACGGACTTTTTTACCGGCGGAAAAGAATTAACGCAAATCTACGCAAATGAAAGACGAAATTTACGGAACTTCCGAAAACGAACTACAAATGGGGAAGAAAGGAAGCTGCTTCTCCGTGCGGAGCGGGAACGGCTCCGCATCCGTGCTGTGTGTCCGCCAGCGGCGTACAATCGAGGGCTGTGCGCACTGCCCGATCCGAAAGCGGATCGGAAGAGACGGTACAACGGTCCTACACGGTCCGATCCTGCCAGCTCTTTGCTGCGGACCCGCGCTGGGCGGCGCAGACTGACAGGACAACTGCGCCGGATCGGGGTCATGTGCGCATTTCTGCGGACCGCCTGGGACAGAAGCGGGGGTGTGTGCAAAGAGGCGGAGGGCACCGCCGAAGGATTGGACGAGGAGGCGGGACGGCACGCGTTTCTTCCGGTGCGGATTCGTGCTCCGATGCGGCGACGGATCGGAATTGCGCTGTTTGGGCCGGAAGGTAAAAAATGAGAGGCCGCCTTATGGCGGCCTCCCGACGCGTCAGGGATGCTTATTTGGAATGATCGTAGGCGTAGGCGTAGTCGTCGGTGTTGATGTCCGGGTCAGCCTTGGCGATGGCATAGGCATCGTTGTAGCGCTGCTCCAGATCGGAGATGGTCTCTTCGTCCCACTCCAGATCGCCGTGGACGATGGAGCTGAAGACGGTCTCATAGGTATCGCCTTCGAGCGGGATGATGGAGTCGGGGCGGAGGAACACGCTGGTGTAGTTGGTGATGTCGGCCATATCAGCCCACTGGGGAACATCAACCAGAACCTCGGTGTTCTCGATGATCTCCTGCTTGTAGGGGATCATACCGCCGTTGGCGTAGATGACGGAGGCCAGCTCGTCGCTGTTCAGGAACAGGTAAGCGGTCTCGATGGCCTTCTGATGCTCGGGGGTAGCATTGTCATAGGCGGGAGCGATGATGTAGGAGCCGACGCGGTCGAGGTAGACGCCCTTATAGGGGGCCTCGCCCTCTTCGTAGGTGGGCATATCAATGATGGCCCAGTTGCACTCGGCGGGGAACTGCTGGGTGTAGACGGAGACGTCGTAGGCAGGCGCCGGGAACATGGCGACCTTGCCGGCGGCGAACTGGGCGCGGATCTCGTCGATGCCCAGATCGTCCATGCCCAGGATGTAGTCGTTCTGATACATCTCACGGACGGCCTTCACGGGGATTTCATACTGGGAGAAGCTGTAGGTCTCGGTGTTGGGATCCCACCAGCCGACCTCGGTGGAGCTCATGCTGCCCTTCATGATAAGGCGGCGGTAGTAAATGCTCCAGGTGGTGCCGCCCCAGCCGTAGGCTTCGCCGTTGCTGCCTTCGGTGATGACCTTGGCGGCCTCGACGACGTCAGCCCAGGTCTTGGGGAGCTCGAGATCGAACTTCTCAAAGAGGTCGGTGTTGACGGCCAGCTTGATGGGAACGACTTCGAGGGGGAGGGAAACGGTCTTGCCGTTGATGTAGCTCAGGCCGGGGAGCATATATTCCTTGTAGCTCTCGATGAGGGCCTTGAGGTCGTCGTTGTCGATCTCGTTGAGGTCCTTGATCCAGCCGTTGAGGTCGTAGGCGGGGGCGTTGGAGCCGAAGCCGTCGGCGATGTCCACGTAGTTGCCGGACTGCATCAGGCCTTCGAACACGGTGGTGTTGTCGTTGATCTCACTCTGGAGCTCGATGTAGACGCCCGCTTCCTTGCCGGCGCCTTCATTCCACTTGTTGATCTCATCCTGGAGGGTAGCCAGGTAAGCGCCGACGGAGCAGAAGAACTTGACGACCTCGACGTCGCCTTCCGCAGAGGTATCGGCGGGCTCTTCGGTCTTTTCCTCGGTTTTCTCTTCGGTTTTTTCTTCGGTCTTGTTGGCTTCGGTGTTGGCTGCGGGCTCGTCTTTCGCGGTATCATCGGCCTTGGATCCACATGCGGCCAGACTCAGGACCATGACAAGGGCCAGAAGCAGGGCGAGTAGCTTTTTCATAATTTCCTCCCGATAGATAGATTTTCGAAACATTTCATCTTGTTTCGAATTACAAATTTAGTTTAGCAAGATTTTCTGAGGCTGTCAATGCGCCTCCAGAATTTTGTACAAAGCATACGGAAGAAAACAAGATAAATTATGCAATAAGAACAATTTGAGCAAAAAAATTGGTCGTTTATATAACAAAAATGGAGCGTACGGGCTTTTAGAGGGCCCAAAAAAGACGGGAAACAGGCCCTAAAAACGGCTGCGCCCGGTTTTGCCAGCGCAAAACCGGGCGCAACTTTACCGATTTTCGTTCGCCGGGGCGGGGCCGACGGTCTCGTAGGGGAGAAAGGCGGTCTGGAGGCTGACGTTCTGGATGACCCGGTCCGAGGGGCCGGAGATCCGCTTCATCAGCATGGCCATGACGATGCGCACCTGGTCCTCCACGAAGCTGTTGACCGAGGCCAGCATCCGCTGGTTGTAGAGCCGGACCCGGGTGTTGTCGTAGCCGATGAGGGAGATGTCCTCCGGGATCCGGAGGCCTGCCTCGAAAATGGCCTTGGAGGCGCCGACGGCGATGTCGTCATAGCCGCAGAGCACGGCGGTGGGACGCAGGCCCTCCTCGAGCAGGGCGTGCATGGTCTCGTAGCCCGCCTCCTCGAAGCGGTGCTCCGTGACGCGCAGATAGCCGGGCTGGAGGGGCAGGCCGGCCTGCTCCAGCAGGTCCACGACGATGTCCTGGCGAATCCTGGAGCGCGTTTCGCCAAGGAAGGCGATACGGCGGTGGCCGTTCCGGACCAGAAAATCAACGGCCTGCGAGAGTCCGGTCTTGGCGTTGACGCAGATGTAGTCATAGGGAAAGCTGCCGTTCACCAGTGCGTCGAGGGCGTTGATGCCGAGGCTGCCCACCAGGGGCGCCCGGGTCCGGGGCAGGGAGGCGAAAAGCTCCAGCGAGCCGTAGATGGAGATGATGCCGTCCACGTGGCACTGCTGGTCCAGATAATTGCACAGCTCAATGGCGCGCTCCGGGGAAAATTGGGCGTCGCAGGCCAGCAGCACGCCGTCCATGGCCCCAAGCTTGACGTTGTAAGCCTGGATGAGCTTTGAATAATAGCGGCTGACGACGTCCGAGTAGATCAGCCCGATCTTCGGGCCGGAGATTCCCGGCTTTGCGGCGCTTTTCTTGCGGAATTTCCGCTGATAGCCGTGCCGGGTCGCAAGCTCCAGAATCTGGTCCCGGGTTTCCGCCGAAATGTCCGGCGAATTGTTGAGGGCTTTGGAGACCGTGGACGTGGATACGCCGGCTAAGCCAGCCAGCTGTCGCAGCGTGAGCAATTCCGTTCCTCCCTTCGATGGGCGCGGCCGGAGCCTCGCCGTTATCAGCATACCAGCCTGAACGAAAAAATTCAACAATTTTTTCGCGCAGTTGCATTGAATTTCGAAAGATACCCGCGCGTCCGGCGGCGGACCGGGGGACGCGCGGGCAGAAGATCACTCCGCGAAGAGGTGGTTGATGTCCTTCAGCGTTTCGCGGACAAGCTGCTCACCGCCCACGTGGCCGACCTGACCGCTGGAGATGAAGGCGCTGTAGTGGCCGCCGCGCTCGGCCTTTTCCGTGGGCAGATAGCCCTCGGTGCCGTTGGCCAGCTGGACGAGGAACGTCTGCTCCGCCAGGCTGCGGGTCTTGATCTGGTTGCCGTAGTCGAGGAACAGCTCGAAGGGGTTCGTGGCGATGGCAACGCTGCCCAGGCGGATGATGTGGACCTCGGTGTCAAGGATGTCCATGATCTCCTGGAGCTTGTAGCGGCGCAGAATGCCAAGATGGACCTGGAGCGCCGCGGCGTCGTTGAAGTCCACGTCGCCCTCCTTGTCGCGCAGGTAATCGCGGATGGCTTTTTTCGCCTCGTTGTACTCGCGCATGGTGGCCCGGCGGACGGGGAGCTGCATCATATGGACGTGGTGCTCAAAGGCCGGGTCCTCCTGGACCGGGTCCAGGCCCTCGTCGAAGACCTCGATGATCTCGTTGGCGATGCGCTTGCCTGCCTTTTTCATGCCGGCCAGGTCGAACATGGAGGGGTCAGCCTTGCGCTTCGGGGGATTCGTGCGCTTGAGGTTGGGATCATGGACGTCGCTCTCCGGCTCGACCCAGCGGATGAGGTCCACGGGGCACTGGTCGCCGGCGGCGCTGCACAGGGGCAGCAGGAACAGGTCGCGGCCGAAGTGCTTGCGGAGCAGCAGCTTCGTTTCGCCCCAGAAGTCGGGAGAGACAAAGAGGCGGTGCTGGACGCACTGGGCCGGGCAGGCCAGATTGGCGACGATGCCGGTCAGCTCGTGCTTCTCATTAAAGATGTAGAGCAGCTCGATGCCGGAGTCGTTGCCGCCCTCCAGCTCCGTGAAGACGGCGGTGGAGGTGTCGCCCCACATCTGGGCGGAGCCGTCGGAGTAGACGGCGCGGCGGCACATGCCCACGGCGGCGCGGCCGAAGGCGTTGGTGAAGGAGCCGGGAGCACGCTTGCGCCAGGCGTCCAGGACCACGGCGCTCAGGCGCTCCACCAGCAGGTCCAGGACCTCCTCCGGCGTGGCGATGTCGGGATTTTCGGAGACCGGGGCGCTCTCGACGTACTTTTTGCCCGGGGGCAGCAGGGCTTCCAGCAGGTGGCGGGAATCGCTGGAGCTGCCGGAGACGGCGGCCTGGCGCTGCTCGCGGGGATACACCGGGGCGGTGTGGGTGTGGATGGCGGCGAGGATGACCTTTTCGGGGTCGAGGCCCTCGGCGTTGCCGGCGAGGCGCTCCCGCACCGCGGCGGTCAGGTTGTAGGATACGCCCACGAGGTCCACGCTGCAGAGGACCATCTGGTCGCTGCCGGAGTCCACGGCCAGGGCCGTGGCGGTCAGGGGCTTTTCCACGTACTCGGAAATGCGCTCGGCAAACTGGCCCGCCAGGGAGACCCGCTTGTCCGGGGTGATGCTGATCTCAGACCAGCCGATGTGCAACATACTCAAAACACGATCTACCTCCGTTCAAAAAGCTAAAAGTTTCGAAAATTTATAATTTGTTTCGAAGACATATAACATGATAGACCCGGCTCTCTTTTCAGTCAAGTGGCAATATGGTGTAATTTTGCGGAAATTTCCTGTGAGGAATTCACAAAAACCCGTCGAAAACAGGGGGACGGGAGGAGGACGGAACAGCAGGCGGGGGAGGCGTCATAAAATATAAGAATCAGAAGCATCCGTCTGCGGCACAGCGGATGGGAGGCTGGACAGGGAACGGGGGTGCATGGAGCAGGCCCGGGGTGCTCCGGGATTCTCCGGGATGCGGAACGGGGTTCGAACAGAGCGCAGCCCAGGCGCTGCTGTACCTGTGCGGCAGGGAGAAGACGGGGCAGCCTCGCACGGCGGATTCTGCACCGAGCACGTCGAATCCGCAGCGCGGAAATCGGGGCGGCACTGTACATGAGAGGCGGACAGCCCTCCCGCGCTTTGCGCGAACGAATAGTTGCGGGAATGTTTCGGATGAAATCCACAAAAAGACGAAAGACGTTTTGGGTGAGTCGCTAAAAATGAGTGCTGTTTGGGCCGAAGCCTTGACACTTTTTTTCATACGAAATATAATATGCACGAAATGTTTCGAAAAAACCGGGCATTTTTCGCCGATGCCGGACACCAAATCACAAAGAGAGGGGAACTACCTGTGCGAAAGAACGAAAAACTGGGCACGAAGGAGACCATTCAGAGCTATCTCATGGTCGCCGCCTGCGTGGTGGGCCTGATCGTCTTCGTCGTCATCCCGCTGATCTGGATCATGCGCTTCTGCTGCTTCAGCTACAAGGGGTACGGAACGATGCGCTTCGTGGGCCTGGACAACTTTATCCGCGTTTTTGAGCGGTCGCCGAAATTTTGGCTCTCGGTGAAGAATACCTTTATCTTCGCCTTCGGCAAGCTGCTCATCGAGATTCCGCTGGCGCTGGTGCTGGCCTTCCTGCTGACCCGCAAGATCCGCGGCGTCACCTTCTTCCGGACGGTCTACTTCATGCCCTCCATGATCTCCGTCGCCGTCATCGGCGTCGTGTTCACCTATTTCTTCTCCCACGAGCAGGGCGTCGTCAACGCCTTCCTGAAGCTCTGCGGTGCCAAGGGCGTCAAGTGGTTCGCCACAGGCAAGAACGCCATGATCGTGCTGATGATCGCCTCCATCTGGCAGAACTTCGGCATCAATATGCTGTTCTTTATGACGGGCCTTCAGAGCATCTCGCCGGAGATGTACGAGGCCGCCTCCATCGACGGCGCGAGCAACACCCGCCAGTTCTTCCAGATCACCATTCCGCTTCTCGGGCCGGTGCTCCAGATGGTGCTCATGAACGCCATCCTCGGCTCCCTGAAGGTGACGGACCTGGTGCTGACGCTGACGAACGGCAACCCCAGCGGCAAGACCGAGGTCATGATGACCTACATTTATAAACAGTTCTTCGGCCAGGGCGGCTCCACCGCCAAGGACTACGGCTACGGCGCGGCGCTCACCGTCGTGACGGCGGTCATTCTGATGCTCGTGACGCTGGTCTACCTCAAGGCCACGAAGAAGAGCAGCGAAGTGTACTGAGAGGAGGGGACAGCGATATGACAATGCGAATGAGCACGGGCGGAAAGATCGCCCTCTACACCTTCCTGGTCCTCATGGTGATCATCACGGTGATCCCGCTGCTGTACACGGCCTCCGCGTCCCTGAAGACGAACTTCGAAATCGCCCAGGGCGGCATCAACCTCATCCCCGAGGAGCCGACCTTCGACAATTTCAAGACCGTCTGGGGCATGACCGGCACCGGCGTCAAGGCCAAGGCCACCTACGCCGATTACACCGTCAACTCCATCAAGGTCTCCTGCCTCAGCGTTGTGTTTGTGGTGGTGTTCACCTCCATGGCATCCTACTGCTTCGAGCGCGGCAACTTCCCGGGGCGGAAGTTCCTCTACTGGCTGTTTATGGCCACCATGTTCATCGGCGCGGGCACCATCACCATCTTCCCGGTGCTCCAGATCACGTCCAAGCTCGGGCTGAACAACATCCCCGGCCTGGCCCTGGTCCAGTTCGCCACCGCGGGCGCGAGCAACCTCTTCCTGACCATGGGCTACCTGAAGACCATCAGCCACGACCTCGACGACGCGGCGAAGATCGACGGGTGCAGCTTCTTTGCCACCTGGTGGCGGATCATCCTGCCCCTCAGCAAGCCCATCCTGGCCACCGTGGCCCTCATGACGTTCCGGTCCTCCTGGAACAACTACCTGCTGCCGAACCTGATGCTCTCCGGCGACCAGAGCAAGATGACCCTCGTTGTGGCCGTCGTCAAGCTCCAGTCCTCCGGCGGCGCCGGCGCCAGCCAGTACAACCTGATGATGGCCGGCACCATGCTGGCCCTGATGCCCATGCTGATTCTCTTCCTGTGCATGAACAAGATGTTCGTGGCGGGCATCACCCAGGGCGCGGTCAAGGGCTGACGGACCAGGAGCCCCAGACTCTCAGAAGCAGCCGTCCCCGGGCGGCTGCTTCTTCTTCACCGGGGCGGTGCGGAGGGCCCGCGCCGGGGCGAGCAGAATGCGCCCGTATCTTTATTATAATGTATGAATTGCAATCAAAGCCCGGATGTGGTATAAGATACCCAAACGGGCGGAAGCCCCCGCGGAGGAGACCATGGCAGAGATCACACTGAAGCAACTATCCAAAACCTACGACAACGGCACCAAGGCGCTGCGGGACGTGGACCTGACGGTCCGGGACCAGGACTTTCTGGTGCTCCTCGGCCCCTCGGGCTGCGGGAAGACCACGCTGCTGCGGCTGGTGGCGGGGCTGGAGAAGCCCACGTCCGGCGAAATTCTGTTTGACGGCACGGTCGTCAACGATGTGGACCCCATGAAGCGGAACGTCTCCATGGTATTCCAGAATTTCGCCCTTTATCCCCACCTGAACGTCTATAAGAACATCGCCTTTCCGCTCAAGAGCATGAAGCTGCCCATGGAGGAGATCCAGCGGCGGGTGGAGAAGACGGCGGAGATCCTGGACATCACCCATGTGCTCAACCGGAAGCCGAAGGTGCTCTCCGGCGGACAGCGGCAGCGGGTGGCCCTGGGGCGGGCCATGGTGCGGGAGCCGGTGGTGTTCCTGCTGGACGAGCCGCTCTCGAACCTCGACGCGCGGATGCGCACGGAGCTCCGGGACCAGATCATCTCGCTCCACGAGCGGCTGGGGACCACGTTCCTCTACGTCACCCACGACCAGGCCGAGGCCATGCAGATGGGCAGCCGCGTCGTGGTCATGAACGAGGGGCGCATTGTCCAGAGCGGCACGCCCCAGGAGGTCTACAACCATCCGAACTGCGTGTTCACGGCGGGCTTTGTGGGCGCGCCGAAGATGAACTTTTTCGCCTCGCGGCTGCGGCTGCGGGAGCAGGGCTGGGCCGTGCCGCTGCTGGGCGCGGAGGTGCTGCTGCCGCCGGAGCGGCTGCCGAAGGACGCACCCGGCTGCACTGCCGGCCAGAAGGTGCTCCTGGGCATCCGGCCCGAGGAGTTCCGGCTCGCGGGCGGCCCGGATGACGCGGCCTTCGAGGTGACGGCGGGGCGTGTCGTGCCCATGGGCGCGGGACTGCACGTCGAGGCGGAGCGGGAGGGGCAGCGCTTCCTCACCGTGCTCCAGAATCACACCGCCGCCGCGGCAGGGGACCGGCTCACGCTGCACCTCAGCCGATGGAGCATCCATGTATTTGACGCCGAGAGCGGGGAGAACCTCTGCCGCCCGGCGGAGCGGGAGGAGCTGCGATGAAGCCCTGGTATGAACCGAGAAAAAACCGGCCCGACGTGCCGAAGAATGCCCCGCGGAAGAGCGGCCTCGTCCGGTTCTTCGAGACGCTGTGGCGCGAGTTTTTTGAGCTGCTGAAGCTCAATCTGCTGGTGCTTGTGACGAGCCTGCCCATTGTGACGCTGCCCGCGGCGCTGACGGCGCGGAGCCGCATCACCGTGACGATGGCCCGGGACAAAAACCACTTCCTCTGGGCCGACTACTGGAAGGCCTTCAAGCGGGACTTCGGCAAGTCGCTGCTGGGCGGGCTGATCCTGCTGGTCCTGCTCGTCTCCTTCGCCGTCTCCACCTGGTTTTACTATATGCTGATGGGAACGAGCCGGTTTTTTGTGGTGCTGGCGGCCATGTCAGGCTGTCTGCTGCTGGCGACGGTGATGACGGGGCTGGTGTTCTTCCCCATGCTGGCCATGGTGGAGCTGCCGTTTTCGCAGCTGCTCAAGAATTCGGTCATTCTGGCCTTTGTGAAGATCAAGCGGACGTTCCCGGCGCTCCTCCTATGGCTGGCACTGGTGGGCGGCGGCATCGGGCTGCTGCCCTACAGCGCGCCCTATGTGGTGCTGCTGATGCTTTCGCTTTCGAGTCTTGTCAGCTCCTTCCTGCTCTATCCCGCCATTGAGGAGCGGGTTCTGGAGCCGGAGGAGCGCACCACCGCCGCCTATGCGGCAGTGGAGACGGCGGCGGCCGAGGATTCCATTGCCTCCGCCGTGCCCGGCGAATTCCCCGAAGAGAATGAGGAGGAGACGATATGAGCAAGATGACCTGTACCGCTGCGGGCGACGCGATGATTTTCCGCCGCCTGCCCGGCGACTACCCGGGCTTTGAAGCCCTGCGGGCCTTTCTGGGGAAGGGCGACTTTCGGTTTCTGAACCTGGAAACCACTGTCCACAACTTTGAGACCTACGCGGCGGCGCGGAGCGGCGGCACCTGGTTCTGCACGCCGCCGGAGACGCTGGAGGATGTGAAGCGCTTCGGCTTCAATATCCTCTCCACCGCCAACAACCATGCCCTCGACTACTCCCACGCGGGCCTTGAGAAGACCCTTGACTACATCCGCGCCGCGGGGCTTCCGGCGGCGGGGACGGGCCGGAGCCTGGCCGAGGCGGCGGCGCCCGTCTACCTGGATACCCTTTCGGGCCGGTTCGCCCTGCTGGCGGCCTGCTCGACGTTCTATCCCGAGGCCATGGCCGGGGAGCAGACCCGGTCCATGCCGGGCCGCCCGGGCCTCAACGGTCTGCGCTTTGAGACACTCTACGAGCTGCCGCCCGAGGACATGGAGCAGCTTCGGCGCCTCGCCGGGCTCCTCGGCATCAACGCCTATGACGACCTCAGCCGCCAGGAGGGCTATCTGCCCCAGCTGCCCGCCGGGGAGCGGCGCTTCGGCTCCATGCGCATCCGCGAGGGCGAGACGGCCCGGCGCATCACCTCGGTGCGGGAGGAGGATATGCAGCGCATGGAGCGCGGCATCCGCGAGGCACGGTTCATGGCCGACTATGTGGCCGTGGCCATCCATTCCCACGAGGTCCCGGGCACCGACAAGGCGGAGCCGGATCAGTTCCTGGTGGAGTTTGCCCATCGGTGCATCGACGCAGGCGCTCACGCCGTCATCGGCACCGGGCCGCATCTGCTGCGGCCCATCGAGATCTACCGCGGCTGCCCCATCTTCTACTGCCTCGGCGACTTCGTCATCCAGCTGGAGACCATTCGGAAGGCCCCGCCAGAGCTGTTTGAGGCCCAGCACCTCAGCGGCGGCGCGGGCATGGACGAGCTGTTCGAGGCCCGGTCCGACCACGGACGGCGCGGCCTCTGCTATGACCACCTGATGTTCGAATCTGTCATCCCCTACTGGGAGAGCGAGGACGGCGTGCTGACGAAGCTGCGGCTGCTGCCCATTGAGATGCACTTCGGTGCGCCCCGGGGCGACAGCGGCTGGCCCAGCCCCGACTTCTCAAAGGGCATCCTCGAGCGGCTGGCGGCCATGAGCGCGGCCTACGGCACCGTCATCGACATCGGCGCGGACGGCATCGGTACCGTCCGGCTGTGAGGAAAAGGCCTCGCGGGGCGGAAGCGTCCGTCCCGCGGGGCTGCCTGCGCCTCCCGGCGCAGCGGACCCGCAGCCCGGAAGCGGGGCGGGAACAAGAAAAGGAGAAACAAAATGCGGTTGAATCAGGAGATGGAGGCCTACGCGGCGAGCTGTCAGGCGGAGCTGCGGGCGCTGATCCGGGACCTCTGCGCCATTCCGGCGCCCTCTCATCAGGAGGACCGGCGGGCGGAGTTCTGCAAGCGGTGGTTCGAGGCAAACGGCGGGGAGGGCGTCTTCCTCGACGAGGCGAAGAACGTCATCTGCCCCTGCGGCGACGTGAGCGGCGACGTGGTGGCGGTCATGGGCCACACGGACACCGTGTTCCCGGACCTGGAGCCGATGCCCTTCCGGGAGGAGAATGGGAAGTATTACTGCCCCGGTGTCTGCGACGACACGGCGAACCTGGCGGTGCTGATGCTGAGCGCCCGCTATTTCCTGCAAAAGAAGCGGAAGCCGGAGACGGGCATCGTCTTCGTGGCCAACTCCTGCGAGGAGGGCCTCGGCAACCTCAAGGGCAGCCGGGCCATCGTGGCGCGCTACGGCGCGCGGCTCAAGGCCCTCGTGACCTTTGACGGCGCGGACCTCACGAGCGTTGTGGACCGGGCCGTCGGCTCCCACCGCTACCGCGTCACCGTCCGCACCGAGGGCGGCCACTCCTTTGGGGCCTTCGGCAACCGCAACGCCATCCGCATCCTGGCCTCCATGATCGACACGCTCTACAGCGTCAAGGTGCCCGAGGACGGGCAGAGCCGCACGACCTACAACGTGGGCCTCATCTCCGGCGGCACCTCCGTCAACACCATCGCCCAGGAGGCGGAGATGCTCTACGAGTACCGCTCCGACAGCCTGAAGTGCCTGAATGAGATGCAGGAGCTGTTCAGCCGCGTCATCGCGGCCTATCAGGCCATGGGCGCGGAGGTGACGGCGGAGAAGATCGGCGACCGGCCCTGCGCCGGGGACGTGGACCCGGAGGCCCAGGCGGCGCTGCTGCGCCGGGCCGAGGCGGCCATCGAGGCCGTCACCGGCGAGACGGCGATCCGCCGCTCCGGCTCCACGGACTGCAACAGCGCCTTGGCGGCCGGGGTGCCGTCGGTGTGCCTCGGTGTCTGCGTGGGCAAGGGCTGCCACACCCGGGAGGAGGAGCTGGACCTTCAAAGCCTGCTGCCCGGCTGCCGCCTGGCCCTCGAGCTCCTCGCGGGCTGGTTCCCCGAGGCGTAAGGAGCGCAGGATACCGACATGAAACGAAGCTGGAAGGATTGGCTCCTCCGGAATTACCACTGGGTGATCTTCGGGGCGGTCTTCATTGAGTACACCGTCTCCATCGGTCTGGCCAACAATATCTACAGCCTGTTTATCATTCCCGTTACCCAGACCTTTGGGATTACGCGGGGCACCTTTTCCATCGCATCG
>CALICR010000068.1 GCA_938049125.1 uncultured Clostridia bacterium | reverse complement strand
TTTCCTACATCAGGGGGTGTTTTGTCTATTGTCCGTTTTTACTGGGCCTGTTCACCTCGTGGGACGGCGGTTTTTGCAATACATTATAAAAACAGACGGGGAGGCGTCAGATCCACCAGCGGGGCGTCAGCTCGCCCAAGGTGACGATCTCACCGCGCTCGTAGTCGAGCAGGACCTCGATCTCCCGGTAATGCTCCGGCATCAGCTGGGCCATCAGCTCCCGGCACGCGCCGCAGGGCGCAAGCGCCTTGCCCTTCCCGTTCACGGTTGCCACACGCTTTATGGCGTCCTCGCCGTTCGTCAGCATATTGAAGATCGCGTTCCGCTCTGCGCAGATGCCGAGGGTGCACGCGGTGTCCACACAGACGCCGAAATAGATTTTGCCCGAAGTAGACTCCACCGCTGCGGCGACGCCGCCCGTCTCCAGCAGCTCTGACACCTGGCGCGGCCGGAGGACCTTCCGCGCCTCCTGATACAGGGTATCCCAAATCCTGTCCATGGTTTTTCCTCCATTTTTTTCTTTTATCTTATCGCATTGCACAGCCGGAGACAAGAACAGCCGCGGCGAATCTGCCGCGGCTGTTTCCGTTATGTACGCTCGCCCGGCTCCGGGCGGAGGAGGGCGTAGCCGCCGGGGGCGAGGATGACGTCGCCCGCCGCCAGCTCTACGCTGCGGCCCAGCAGGACCTCGCCGCGGCCCAGCTCCCAGGGATGCTCGCCCCGGTTGCAGCAGGCCGTCAGTTCACCCCGGCGGAAGCCGAAGCGGCCTTCTCCGGCGGCGAATACCGTCGTTTTCCCCGTGCGCAGGTCCGGCTCCCGCTGCCGCAGGATGCCGAGGGCGCGGTAGTGGCGCATGAGGTCCGCGTCCTCCCGCCCCCAGGGGTAGCAGCGGCGGTTGAAGGGGTCCTTGCCGCCCTCCATGCCCGCCTCATCGCCGTAGTAGACCGACGGTGCGCCGGGCAGAAGGAACTGGAGGAAGGCGGCCATTTTCAACCGCGCCCGGGCCGCGCGCCGCTGGTCCGGGGAGAGCCGCCGCATGGCCTCCTCCTCCCGGCTCCCGTCCCCGCCGCCGCCCAGCACCGTCAGGGCCCGGGCCGTGTCGTGGGTGGAGAGCAGGGTCATGCAGCACGCCAGCACGTCCTCCGGATAGTTTTCGAGCAGTGTTTCGAGGGTCCCGCCCAGGCCGCTGCCGTCGTCGCGGTCCAGGCAGTAGTTCAGCATCGCCTGCTTGAGCGGATAATTCATGACGCCGTCCAGCTCGCCGTCGGTGAAATAGCGGCGGCGGCGGCCGTAGGCCTCCTTGTTGGAGGCGTCCTCCCAGACCTCGCCGAGGAGGAGGGAATCCGGCTTCACCTCGTGCATCCGCTTCCGGATGGCGGCCACCATCTCGTCGGGCAGCTCGTCCACCACGTCCAGCCGCCAGCCGTCGGCCCCGAGGCGGAGCCAGTGGGCCACGACGCTGTCCTCGCCGGTGACGAGGTAGTCCAGCACCGCCGGACAGCTTTTGTCGAGGCAGGGCAGCGTGTGGATGCCCCACCAGGATTCGTAGACGTCGGGCCAGTGATGGAACTGATACCAGCTCCGGTAGGGCGACGCAGGGTCCGAGACGGCGCTGCGGAAGAAGGGGCTGCGGTCACCGGTGTGGGAGAAGACGCCGTCCAGGATGATGCGCATCCCCAGGGCGTGAGCCGCGCCGCAGAGGGCGCAGAAGTCCGCCTCGGTGCCGAGCATGGGGTCCACCTGCTTGTAGTCCGCCGTGTCATAGCGGTGGTTGGACCAGGCCTTGACGATGGGGTTCAGGTAGAGCACATCGACGCCCCGGGCGCGCAGCTCCGGCAGCTTCTCCCGGATGCCTCGGAGATTGCCGCCGAAAAAGTCGCTGTTCGTGATCTCGCCCTGGGCATTGGGCCGCCAGTCAGGCTCCTCGCCCCAGGCGTCGTGGACGCGGTAGGGCTCCAGCTTGCCCGTGAGGTCGCAGGTTCCGGCGCGGTAAAACCGGTCGGGGAAGATCTGGTAGAACACCGCGCCCTTCGCCCAG
>CALICR010000067.1 GCA_938049125.1 uncultured Clostridia bacterium | reverse complement strand
AGTTCAGACGTGTGCTCTTCCGATCTACGAGCGTTCAGCTGCACGGCACCGTCTATATCGACGGCAGTGCCGGCAGCGGCTATTGCAGCGAAAAAGATCTCGACCCGAACAACTATTTCTACAATTTTGAGTATTGGACCACCGGCACGGTCGGCTCCGCGGCGCCCTACACCATTGAGACCCGCACCGACGGCGCCAAGACCCAGAATATGGCCTTCGTCAAGCTGAAGAGCTATGTTGGCGGCTCCTCGGATGCCTATATCCTCCAGTTTGAGGAACGTGAAGTCCTCGACGCGGCCCCCGCCCCGACCATCACCACGAACCTCTCCACAGAGACCGTGTCCCGGGATTACTACGGCGAGGCCTATTCCCTGTCCGTCGCGGCCACCGTGCCGGAGGGCGGCACGCTGAGCTATCAGTGGCAGGTCAGCACGACCTCCGCAACCGACGGCTTCACCGATATCCCGGACGCGACCGGCACGACCTATTCCGCTACGCCCTCCGACGGGCTGCTGGGAAACTTCTGGTACCGTGTCGTCGTGACCAACACCGTTGAGGGCATGGCTTCCAAGAGCGTGACCAGCGCGGTCACGCCTGTCACGGTCACCTCTTCCTTCCTGCACCAGGTCACGATCAAGACCGGCAAGGGTGCGGGCGCGCTCCATGTCGAGCTGAAGGACGCGAGCGGCTATGCCAATACGGTCCGTAAGAGCGACACCACCGATGCGAACAGCAGCACTTACATTTATATTGTCGGCGGCGGCGACTACACCGTAGAGGCTGTGGACAATGTCAGGGGCACGGAATATGTCATGGGCAGCAGCGCCATCCGTGTTGCGGACGACAGCACGTTCCAGACATTTGAGTTCTATCTTGCCTATGTCTATGCCTCTAACAGCAGCAGCTGGACCGCCGACGACTTCACCACCGAGGTGAGGAGCAGCGACGGCACCGTGATGACGCCCGGCACGCCACATAAGTTCGCCAGCTACGTGGCGTACCCCTATTTCCTCGTGCCCGGTAGCTACACCTTCTCGATTCTGCCCAGCGAGGCGAGAGCCGTGGAGGGCTATCAGGCCACCGCGCCGGTCAGCAAGACCCTGTCGGCGAGTAAGAGCTATGCCACATGGAGCACGAAGCTGAGGCAGGCTATTTTAACCAGCTTCACCGTTCCAAAGGGCGCCTCCGTCACTGTGACCACCGCGCCTGAGCGGCCCTATACCTCCGGCACGGCGGTCTCCGGCACCGCAGATACCACCGGCGAGACGGACGTCTACACCTTCGATCTCACCAACGGCACGAAGTACGTCTACCGCGCCAGCGGCACAGGTCTTGTGACGAGTGCGGGTGTGTTCACGGCGGCGACAGCAAAGAAGACCATGGACCTGACCGCCGACATGACCGGTTCTCCCAGCGGCATCACCCGCAGCGGCACCATCGACACGGCGGACATCCGCCTCAGCGGCGTGGACTATACGGGCAGTCTCGCGCTGACCGTCGGCGGCACCGCCCAGCTGACGCCGCTCCGTATGTGGCAGATCGCCAACGACACCACCGTGACCTCCAGGTACGCCTATGCGCTGGAACCGGACTTTCACTACAGTGTCGTGAACGTGGACGGCAGCAATGTCGTCAGCGTCGATGACAGCGGCAAGATTACTGCCACCGGCACAGGTACTGCCATTGTCCTCGTGACCTATGACGCGCTTCATGTGGGCAGCAGCGACTGGAGCATCAACAGCGGCAAGACCTTCAGCGCCATCTGGCCGGAGAACACCGGCGTCGTGGTCGTAGAGGTCGGCGACAACGCCTCCGCCGGTCCCGCCGTCAACGCCGTCATCAACAGCGGTACAAAGAAGCTGGCGGGTCAGAATCTGGACGCCGAGGCCGACGTGCTCTACTACACGGACGGCGAGGGCTGCGAGTTCACCTTCACCCCGCCCCTGGGCAGCACCGTCACCCTGCTGCGCCCGACCCTCACCGGCAGCGCCATGACCTACTCCGGCGGCTTCAGCACTGCGGGCGTCTCCGCAGCGGAGTCCGGCGAAGTCAAGCTGACGCTTACCGAAGGTAAGAATATCATCAAGGTGAGCAAGGACGGTGCAGACAGCTACCAGGTCGTCACCGTCAAGAAGGCCGGCGTCGAGATCACCAACGAGACGAATCCCGGCGAGGCCATCCTGCCCGGCGACACCGTCAAGATCCAGCTGACCGGCGTTTACAGCCCGGCAAACTACATGGCTTACCTCAGCAACCTCTACACGCGCATTTCCTACTTAGACCCCGGCAGTGAGAGCACCGTGACCGGTGCGACCCAGATTGCCCGCTATACGTTCGACGCGGCGGACGGCGACGCCTGCCGCAGCGTTACCGTGACCATCCCCACGGATTGGGATCCCGCGAAGCCCTACACGCTGACGGACGGCACACTGCTGTTCTCCGGCAACGCCAAGGACATCGGCTCCCACCGCGGCACGCTGAGCAGCCTCAGCAGCGCCGTGCCCTATGTCTCTCCCTCCAGCGCCTTTGCGCTGGGCCGCCTGCCCGACATTACGGTTCCCGTGACGGCTCCCGAGGTCGGCGATGTAGCCGTTTCCGTCAAGGACGACCTGGGCGCAGACGTGACCGGCTGGACCGCAGCCTTTGAGGCGGCAAACGGCGATGTCCGCACGCTGAATGCTGCAGACGGCACCTCCGTCACCCTGCCCAACGGCACATGGAGCTACACCGTCTCCAAGGACAGCTATCTGAGCGCTGCGGGCACCATCGACGTACAGGGAGCAACCCAGGCTCTTGACTGCACCCTCACTCTGGTCACGGGCATCCGGATCAAAACTCCGCCTGCCAAGACAAGCTATTTCGTGGGCGAAACGCTGAACACCACCGGTCTTGTGGTGGAGGGTGTCACCCGCAGCGGCGCGGTAGAGCTGTCCAAGGATCTCTACACCGTGACGCCGGAAGTGCTGGACACCGAAGGCGAGCAGACCGTCACCGTGACCTACGCGGGTCACACCGCGGCGTTTTCCGTCACCGTCAACAAGGAGAACGTCTCCCTCGAGACGACGCTGACCGACGGCGTCACCCAGAAGAACTCCCGCAAGACCTTCGACGTCTTTGCCAAGGACGGCTACGGAAACAAGCTTTCCGCCTCCGAGGTCACCGTCGAGCTGAACGGCAAGACGGTCTCCTCCACTTGGGATGATGCGGTCAAGACCAGCTACACGCTGAAATTCACCCAAGAGGGCGAGAACATCGTCACCGTCACGGCGCGCGGCGTCACTCTCACCTATCGAATTACCTATGTCAAGGCGGAGGAAGGCGAGGTCGTCGGCCAGGCGGTATACACCGTTGAAGCCTTTACGCTGGGCGGCGGCTACATCATCGAGCCGTGCTACGTGGACATCCGCGAGGGTGAAAACGCGGCACAGGCGCTGGTTCGCCTCCTTGGCGAACGGAACTTCACCTACGATAACACCGGCTCCGTAGAGAACGGCTTCTATCTCTCTCACCTTCACAGCGCGGAGCTGGCAGGCATTGATTCCACCGGCGGCAGCATTCCGGACGCGCTGAAGGAAGTGCTGGCAAAGAAGAATATTACGGTCGATGCACGGACAGACCCTGACAGTCTGGGTGAGTTTGACTATACGTCCTATTCCGGCTGGATGTACTGCCATAAGAACATCTTCCCGAATGTCGGCTTTGCAGACTGCTACCTCTCCGACGGTGATGTGGTCCGGGTCCAGTTCACCGTGGGCGGCTACGGCGCGGATATCGGCGGCGGCTACGCCATGGGCGGCGTTACCACCGACTACTACGCCGTTGCCAACAAGGACGCGCTGACGAGCCGCATCGCGGAGATCAACGCTGCAATCGACAAGAACGGTGCGTATCTGAAAGAGAACGGTCTGACCGAGGCCTATCAGAATGCCATGGAGGTTCTGACCAATCTGGTCAGCTCCCAGGCAGAGGTCGATGCGGCGCTGGCGCGTCTTGTCCCCGTCACGCCTGAGAGTGCCTACACGGTCGGCGTGGGCGCAGGCAGCAGCGTCGCCATGGGTGAGACTGCCAATGTGACCATTTCCGTCGCGCACGACAGTGAATCCACCTACAATGCCTATCACTTCACCGTAGCCTATGATTCCGACAAGCTGACCTATGCGGGCATCAACACCGATGCTGCGGTCAGGGACGAGAACGGCGTGCTCACCATCAGCGGCTACGGTGCGGACAAGACCTGCGGCACCGACAACATCGTCCTCAGCTTCACAGCCAAGGCGGCCGGTGAGGCGGTCGTGACCGTCACCGCTGCGAACATCGACAGGGCGGACAACGCAAACACCCAGGATGCCCCCGCTGCGACGGTCGAGAACGCCAGTGCTGCCATCACCATCGGCGGCTACACCGTCACCCTGCCCGAGGACTTCACCGGCGAATCCACCGTCGCTCCCGGCGCGGACTACACCTTCACCGCGAAGGACAAGAACTATGA
>CALICR010000066.1 GCA_938049125.1 uncultured Clostridia bacterium | reverse complement strand
TTTTCCTACATCAGGGGGTGTTTTGTCTATTGTCCGTTTTTACTGGGCCTGTTCAAAGTCTGCCGGAGGGATTTTATATCGGTTCAGGATTCCTCGAGGTCCCGGTCGCCGGGGTCCACGGCGATGGTGTCGGTCTGGAGCCAGTCGCTGTCTGGCCGGGCCACGAGGCGGCTGTTGCTGTAGGCGATGTCCAGCGGCAGGATGGTCTGCCCCTGGTAGGAGCCGGAGGGCTGCCGCTCCACCACCAGCGCCAGGTCCACATGGTCCTCGTCGGCCAGGGCCAGCGGCAGCAGCAGGGAGCCGCTGTTGTTCTTCGGATAGTAGGTTGGGATGGCGGTCTTGTAGTTCCAGGCCACGCGCTTGAGCGCCAGCTCCACGGCGTCGGCGAGCCGGTTTTTCAGCCGGTTCAGGATGCGCGGTGTGTTCTTAATGCGGCTGCCCAGCTCCCGGAAGTAGGCCTTCTTCTCCTCGTCCATGGGGCGGTGGTAGATCTCCTGGAGCGTAACGCCGTCGATGCAGAGCATGTCGGCGGGGCAGTTGTCCTCCAGAAACTCCAGGGGCAGGCGGAAGCAGCGCTCCGTCAGCATATGGATGTAGTCACAGGAGAGGTCGCCGGTGGAGGCATCGTAGAGCATATTCTCGATCTTGTTTTCAAAGTAGTCGGCCCGCTGGGGCAGGGGATTGAAGAGGCTCACCAGCGTCTTGCCGCCGTCCTCTCCGGCCACGACAAAGTCCAGCAGAAACCAGTACTGCCGCGCCCCGGGCCGGGTATTGCGCGTGAACAGCGCGTAGATGTACTCGTATTTCCGGTCCACGAGGCCGGTGTTGAAGGCGGCGTACTCCTCGCCCCGGGCCGTGTCCTCGGCGAAGCGGACCTTCTTCTCAAAGCTCAGGCGGCGGAAGGTGTAGTCGAGGTAGTTGTAGAGGATGGCCAGCTCCCGGCCCGGCTCCGGCGCGGTGCCGTAGTACCACTTCTCGGGCAGGCACAGGTCCGCCAGCGCCTCGACCTTGACGCGGTAGATGAAGGCCCAGTCGTAGAGCCGCTGGTCCGGCATCGGGACCTTGACGCGGGGCTCCGGCTCCGGGCGCACGGGGCCGGGGTCCGGCAGGCCCGACGCATCGTCCGATCTGGGGCGGACAAAGCAGACCGGCGTCTTGCCGTCCTCCAGGACCTCCTGGAAGCTGAGGACGTTTTCAAATTCATTCAGAAACGGGCGGAGCTTCAGATAGCCATAGGCCTTGTAGGATACGCCGGCGTCGGCCAGCGGCTTGCCTACGCGGGCAAAATCCACCCAGCTGCCCGGGGAGAGCTGGAGCTTCCGTACAACGGAGAGCAGAACGGGGGTGACGGATGCTTTTGTCTGGGGATCGATCATGGGCGCGCTCCTTGCTGCCGGGGACCGGCGGATTAAGATAAACAGATACATTCTCTTTCTAGTATACTCGCCCGGCCCGTGCTTTGCAAGGGAAAATCGGGCGGTCCTAACCCTTGGTTAATGGACCGCCCGGCGGCGCTCTGGTACAATCAAGAAAACGGCGCAGGAGGCACACCATGGAAAGCTGGACGGAGATGACCAAGATGGACAACGCGGCGCTGTCCGCCCGGCTCCGGCGCTGCGCGCGGACGGAGAAGCTCGGGGGACGCCTGGGCGTCCTCTGCACCTTGGCGGGACTGCTTCTCCTGATCGTGAGCGGGAATGTGCTCCTGGCCGCGTTGCTGATCGCCGTGGGCGCGGCGCTCTGCGTCATTCTGGTGGGCGGCGCGCGGCGGCAGCGGGCGCAGCTCATTGAGGTGCAGCTCGGCGGCAGCTTCCGCGCGGAGCTGGAGGCGGCCTTCGGCCCCGCGCCGGAGACGCCGGAGCTGCCCGTGGACGAGGCGTTCCTGCGCGATTCCGGCCTCTTTGCCGCGGCCTGGGAGACCTGCGCCTGCACCTATTTCCGCGAGGGGGTCTACCGGGGCCTGCGGTTTTCCTCGGCCCGGGTGGTCCTGCATCAAACCGTGCGGGAGCGCGTCAATGCCCATGAGGGCATGACGGAGCGGCAGGCGAAGGTCTTCGACGGCCTCGTCCTGCGCTGCCGTGCGGCCCGGATTGCGGCGCAGCCGGTGACGCTCCGCTGCCCCGATGGGCAGATCACTGGCAACAGCCCCGATGCGGACGCCTTCCGCACGCCGGAATTCCGCGCGATGTGTTCTGCGCTGGAGACTGCAACGAAATGTGCCCTCAGCTCCGCCGTCTGGGACGGCGGGACGCTGGCTTTCGCCCTGGAGGCCGGGGCGGTCTCCGCGCCGCCTGCCGAGGACACCGCAGCCCTCCGGGCCTGGTACCGCACGGCGGTGCAGGACACGGCCCGTATGCTGGACCGGATGCTGGAATGCCCGCTCGTCTCCGCGCCGGGCGCAGCGGAATGACCGGAGCCGGAGCACGTCTCTGCGCTCCGGCCCCGGTCTGTCAGAACAGGTCCAGCTGATTGTCGAGGTAGATCTCCTCCCGGACCAGAAGCCGGTACTCGGGCTTCGTCAGGTAGTAGAGCAGGAATTCGAGGACCAGGGCGCTGCCGAGGCCCCGGCCCTCCAGCTTGAACTGGGTGAAGCCCATGGGAAGGTACGTGTTCAGAATGTCATCGGTGCCGATGAAGGCGGGACTTTCCATGGCGCGGGAGAATCGGTAGCCCTCGGCGGCGTGGGGCGCGGCGCAGCGGTGCTCCGGGCCGTCCTCGCCCAGAGCCTTCCGGCTGACGGATGCATAGCAGGCCCGCCGGTCCAGGCAGCCCACGGCGCAGCATTCGTTGCAGAGGAATTCCACCTTGTCCTTCTGCGCCTGCGGCAGGGTATCGAGCCTGGCAAACGCCTTGTTCAGCCGGAAATCCGGCACAACGCAACGGAACTCCGGCCGCGCCGTCTCGTGCGCGAGCTGGGAGAAGTCCGTCAGCACCTTCGTTGTGGAGGAGACGAGATAGAGGTCCGGGTAGGTCCGCCGCAGGTAGTCCAGCAGCAGGTCCGAATGGACGATGACACCGTTCTGCGGCCCCTCCCCGCCGCTGAAGAGGCGGCAGAGGGCGTTGCAGCGCGGGTCCGCGAGGTGCTCCGGGCGGAGCAGGGAATTGCTGAAGGTCAGCCGGGCCGAGATGCCGAATTCCCGGGTCAGCCCCAGCACTGCCCGGGGGTCCGCCGTCCCGATGCCCACGCGGCCGCCGCCCCAGAGGCACCCTTCCGGCGCGCCGTAGATCGACCCGATGCGGCACCAGTCGTAAAAATAGTCGCGGTGTGCCCGGTACAGCGGCAGGAAGACGCGGTACAGCTCGTAAAATTCAAATATCCCGGGCAGGTGATACACCGCCCGGCACTCTGCGGGTCCCATGGACTTATCCGCCTCGCTTCCGCTTTGAGATATCAATATTATACCTGGGCCAAAAAGAAATGCAATAGGGGCATTTTACCCCTATTGCAGAAGTTCCGGGCCGTTTGGGATTTATTCCGCCTCCGCGTTCTCCTCGCTGGGTGCGGATAGCGTGAAGTCGTACTTCATGGAGAGCTGGGCGAAGAGGCGCTGCATGACCTGGCTTGCGATGCCGCGGAAATCGAGGCCGCGGAGGCCGTCCAGGATGGCCCGCTGCTCCGCGTCGGGCACCTTGTAAATGCGGAGGCTCATGGTGAGGAAGCGCTGGATCTTCCGCTCCAGCGTGAAATACATGTCGCAGGGCCGGGCCATGTAGCCGCGCATCAGCGCCGCCGTGCCGATCTCCATCTCGTAGAAGTCGCAGGCCTCGCAGTCCGGCAGATAAGGCCGGAAGATGCGGGAGATGACCTTCGCGGTGCGCTGCTGGATCATGCCGAGCAGAGCAGGCTGGGTGTAGGCCTCGACGTAGATGTCCCGCAGGTTCTCGTTCTGTTCCACCAGCGCCAGCTGGATGGCAGTCTCCACAGCGTAGAGCATGGCAGGGGAGGCGTCGGGATCGATGAACTGCTGGGCGATGCCGAACTGATTCTCAAACATGAAGACGGTCAGCTCCGTCAGCACGGCGCTTTTCGACTCAAAAATATGGTAGAACGTGCCGACGGAGACGTCGGCTTCCTCTATGATCTGACGCGGCGGCGTCTTGCTGAAGCCCTGCTCCAGAAACAGGCGGACGCAGGTGGACAGAATCCGCTGCCGTGCGCCCTCTTTGTCGTGCTTTCGTGCCGTTTGGAAGCCCTCCTCATAGTCCGGGGTGAATATGCCCACCGCCGCGCGCCCCGGGATGGGCCGGACCATGCAGTGGACCTTTCCATTATAACAGATGGCACAGTAGAAATGCAAGCGTTTATGCGTGGCTTTTCATCCCGGTCCCGCGGCGCAGCCGGACTTGACAGCGGGCGGGAGCCGGGCGTAAAATAGAGAAAAAACCGGACGGACCGGGAAAGGACCGATACAATGGCTGAAAATTGGACGGCACGGGCGGCGGAGCTGGGCTTTTCCGCTGCGGCCTGGGTCGATACGAAGGACATCCCCTTTGAACCGGCGTTTCTCCAGTGCTGTGAGGAGAATCTCTGCGGAAAATACGGCGCGAACTACGCCTGCCCGCCGGCCTGCGGCACACCCTACGAGATGATCGCGCGCATCCGCGCCGGGTCCCGGGCGCTGGTGCTCCAGACGCTCTGGGAGATCGATAATCCCATGGACGGGACGAAGACGAAGCCCGCCAAGCGGGAGCACAACCGCATGGAGCGCGCGCTGCTGGCGGAAATGCAGGAGGCACACCCGGAGACCTTCATGGTCGGCTCCAGCTGCTGCGACCTCTGCCCGCGCTGTGCCATGGTGGACGGGAAACCATGTCTCATTCCGGAGAAGAAATTCTCCTGCATGTCGGCCTACTGCGTCTTCGTGCGGAAGCTGGCAGAGCTGTGCGGCATGGACTACGACTGCGGCCGGGGACTCATCGCCTTCTTCGGCCTCTGCGTGCTGCCCTGAACGAGAGCTGAAAGGAGTATATTCTATGGAACTGCGGAGAAAAGACCGGGCAATGCCCGAGGCAGAGGCGCTGGAAATTCTGCGAAATGCGGAATACGGCATCCTTGCCATGACCGACAGGGCGGGGGAGCCCTACGCCGTGCCCGTGAACCACGCGCTGGAGGGGCGGACACTTTATTTCCACGGCGCGCTGGCCGGCCGGAAGGACGCCTGCCTGCGGCGCGGCGGCAAGGTCTGCTTTACGGTGGTTCACGGCGCAGAAATCCTGGCGAAGGATTTTACGACTCGCTACGAAAGCGTCGTGGCCATCGGCACGCCGCGGCTGCTGGAGACCCAGGAGGAGAAGGCGGCGGGACTGCGGGCTCTGATCCGGAAATTCAGCCCCGAATTTTCCGTCGAGGGCGAGCAGTGCATCGCCAACACCGGCAAGGCCACGGCAGTTTGGGCCATCGACCTTAGCGATGTCACGGGCAAGGCCAACCGGAGCTGAGGCGGCCCATGTCCGGCTTTCCTGATTCTTGCGCTGCGGTATCGCAAAATGGAGAATTCCTTTCGAAAACGGTCGATTTGCACAAATCGACACGAGTACTCTTGTAGATGTTGAGAAAAACTTATGATTGACATTTCTGCTTCATCTGGCTAAAATGTGAATAAACAAACGAAAGGAGCCGATCTTCATGCAGAACACCATGTACAACAACCAGAATCGTACTGCTGATGCTGCCATGTCTGCACCGGCTTCTTGCTGCGCCCGCGAAGCGTCTAGGGGCATTATTCTGGACACTGCCATTCTGGCGGTGTCCATTTTTGTTATCTCCATTATTAGCCTGCTGGCCATTCTGGGCCTGCAGGTATCCCTGGTTCTGCTGGTAAGCGGCCTGCTGATGCAGGCGATTCTGATTCTGGTCCTGCTGGGCCGTACCAATATGCCAAACAGAAGGAACGCGCGTTTTCCCGTCCCCCAGAGAAGATTCTGAGGCGGACGAAAAAAGCTTTGGAAAGCGGCCCTGCTGTTTGACAGGGCCGCTTCTTTTTTCACCATCGTATTTGAAGCCGCGGCGCGGCTTGAAATAAAATCCAGTCATAAAGAGGGAAACAACAATGAAAAAGTACATGAAATTGCTTGCAGTTGTCCTGATCGTTGCCATGCTGGCCGCCTGCCTGAGCGCCTGCGGTTCCAAGCAGGATAGCAGCGAGCCCGCTGCCAACACGTCCGATTCCAGCACAAAGGATACCGCCTCCACCGGCTCCGGCGAGCTCGTGATTGGCGGTGTTGGCCCCCTGACCGGCGACTACGCGGTCTATGGCAATGCTGTCAAGAACGGCGCACAGATCGCGGTGGACGAGATCAACGCCGCGGGCGGCATCAACGGGATGACTGTGAAGCTCGACATGCAGGATTCCGTCGGCGATCCCGAGAGCGCGGTCAGCGCCTACGGCAAGCTGATGGACAACGGCATGGACGTCAGCCTCGGCGGTACACTCTCCGGCGAGAACGCCTCCATCGTGGCTGCGGCCCGTGACGACGGCATCCTGCTTCTGAGCCCCTCCGCCTCCGCCGACACCGCCATTCAGGGTAACGACTCTGCCTTCCGTGTCTGCTTCCAGGATTCCGCCCAGGGCACCGCGTCCGCTGACTACATCGCGGACAACCACCTGCCCACCGACGTCGCCGTCTTCTATCAGTCCGACATCGACTACTCCGTCGGCCTTTACAACGCCTTCGAAGCCGAAGCCGCCGCCAAGGGCATCACCATCAAGGAGGTCCAGACCTTCACCAAGGACACCAAGACCGACTTCAGCACCCAGATTAACGCCATCAAGGACTCCGGCGTCGAGCTGGTCTTCATCCCGATCTACTACGCCGAGGCGGCCACCTTCCTGACCCAGGCCTCCGGCAAGCTGCCTGAGGGTACCGTCTTCTTTGGCTGCGATGGCCTGGACGGCATTCTCGGCGAGATTGCCGACGTCAAGGATGCTGAGAACGTCATGCTGCTCACTCCCTTCGCCGCGGACGATCCGGACGAGGCGATCCAGGCCTTCGTCACCACCTACGAGAAGAACTACGGTGGAACCCCCAATCAGTTCGCGGCCGACGCATATGACGCGGTCTATGCCATCAAGGCTGCTGTCGAGAAAGCGAACACCACCCCCGATGACGCCGACTTTAACGCAAAGGTCGTCGCCGCCATGACCGAGATCACCGTCGAGGGTGTGACCGGCACCATGACCTGGACCGCCGAGGGCGAAGCTCAGAAGCCTGCCAAGGCTATGATCATCCATGACGGTGCTGCGGAGCTCTTCTCCGACAGCACGAAGTAAAAAACCACCTATGGAATCTCTCCGGGCGGCGCTCCCGCCCGGAGGGATCCGACTGTTGAAGGAATGAAGTTATGACACATTTTGTTCAGACCCTGATCAGTGGCCTGAGCCTTGGCAGTATCTACGCGCTCATCGCGCTGGGTTACACCATGGTTTACGGCATTGCAAAGATGCTGAACTTTGCCCATGGCGACATCATTATGGTGGGCGCCTATGCGGTCATTGTCTCGGTATTCTCCCTGGGGATGCCCCCGGTAGTCGCAATCCTTATCAGTGTTGCTGTCTGTGCGCTTCTGGGTATGCTGATTGAACGGCTCGCGTACAAGCCGCTGCGTCATGCAGCTCCGCTGACGGTCCTCATCACCGCCATCGGTGTCAGCTATCTGCTTCAGAACGTCGCCCTGCTGATCTTTGGGTCTGAGCAGAAGGCGTTCCCGACCCTGTTCGAAATTCCGTCCCTCCACTTCGGCGAGGTCATCGTGGACGGCATCACCCTTATGACGCTGGCGGTCACCGCCGTCATCATGATCGGCCTGACCCTCTTCATCAACAAGACGAGAATGGGCAAGGCCATGCGCGCCGTCTCCGAGGACAAGGAGGCCGCGGGCCTCATGGGCATCAGCACGAACCATACCATCACCGTCACCTTTGCCATCGGCTCGGCGCTGGCTGCGGTGGCCAGCATCTTCTACGGTGCAACCTATATTTACGTCAAGCCGACGACGGGCGCCATGCCCGGCATCAAGGCCTTCACGGCGGCCGTCTTCGGCGGCATTGGCTCCATCCCCGGCGCCATGCTCGGCGGCATCGTCCTGGGCCTCATCGAGCAGCTTTCGAAAGCCTACATCTCCACCCTCTGGGCCGACGCCATCGTCTTTGCGGTGCTGGTCGCGGTGCTGGTGGTCAAACCGACGGGGCTGCTGGGCAAGCAGCAGAATGAGAAGGTGTGAGACAATGAAGAAACTGAAACACGCATCCTTCGGGAAAAATCTCATCACCGTTCTGATGGTCGCCGTGCTCTACGCCGTTGTGGCCGGGCTGGTCTACTCCGGCAGCGCCAGCCGTCAGCTGGCCAACATGGTTATCCCCATCTCCGCCTACATCGTGCTGGCCGTCTCCCTGAATCTGGTCGTCGGTCTGTTGGGTGAGCTGTCCCTAGGCCATGCGGGCTTTATGTCTGTGGGACTCTTCTCCGGCTGTCTGCTGTCCATCGCCCTGGTGGATGTGCTGCCCATGGGCGTCCGGCTGCCTGTCTCCATGATCTTCGGCGGCCTTATTGCGGCGATTTTTGGCTTTGCGGTCGGTCTTCCGGCGCTGCGCCTCAAGGGCGACTATCTGGCCATCGTGACCCTCGCCTGTGGCGAGATCATCAAGAACGTCATCACGAATCTCAAGTTCACCGGCGGCGCCCTGGGACTCAACACGAACCCCATCTACTCCAATACGAAGACGCTGCTGCCCTTTGCCGTCGTGCTGGTGTTCCTGACGATGATCGTCATGATGAACCTCAAGAATTCCAAGTATGGCCGCGCCATTATGGCTATCCGGGATAACCGCATTGCGGCGGAGTCCGTTGGCATCAACGTAACCTACTTCAAGCTGGCCGTGTTCATCATCGCGGCGTTCTTCGCCGGTGCGGCGGGCACGCTCTACGGCCACTTCTTTGCCAACGTCAAGGCGGCGAGCTTTGACTACAACATGTCCATCGAGATCCTTGTCATCGTGGTGCTCGGCGGCATGGGCAGCGTCCGCGGCTCCATCATCGCGGCCATCCTGCTCCAGGCCCTGCCCGAGGCCCTGCGCGAGTTCGCAGATTACCGGATGCTGGCCTACTCCATCCTGCTGATTGTCATCATGCTCCTCAATGCCTCCCCGAAGTTCGCGGAGATGAAGGGGCGCTGGTCCATCGGCAGTCTGCTGCGGCTGGCCGGAAGCAAGACGAAAAAGAAGGAGGCGGCGGAACATGAGCAGAAGTAATCCCCCGAGAGCACCGAAGCTGCCGGATTCCCCTCTGGTGCCCTATCCGAGCGGCGCATACATCCCGGAGCGCGACATCGAGGCCATTCCGGTGCTGGAGACCCATCACCTCGGCATCGATTTCGGCGGTCTTACCGCCGTGGACGATTTCTCCCTGACCGTCGGCCGGACGGAGATCGCCGGACTCATCGGCCCCAACGGCGCGGGCAAGACCACGGTGTTCAACCTGCTGACCAACGTGTACCATCCGACCCGCGGCAGCATCATGATCAACGGCTTCTCCTCTGCGGGCAAGACCACGGCCCAGGTGAACAAGCTGGGCATCGCCCGGACGTTCCAGAACATCCGCCTCTTCTCCAATATGTCCGTGATGGACAACGTGCGCGTGGGCATGCACAACATGACGAAGGAGAATCTGCTGGCCTCCATGACGCATGGCTTCGGCTATCGCAAGGCGGAGCGAAACAGCCGTGCCCAGGCCATGGAGCTGCTGGACTTCTTCTCCCTGGCTGACCTGGCCGACGCGCCTGCGGGCAGCCTGCCCTACGGTGCCCAGCGCCGCCTGGAGATTGTCCGCGCCCTGGCCACCAGCCCGCGCATCCTGCTGCTGGACGAGCCGGCGGCGGGCATGAATCCCTCGGAGACCCACGAGCTGATGGAGAACATCCGCCGCATCCGCGACACCTTCCACATCGCCGTCATGCTCATTGAGCACGACATGAGCCTGGTCATGGGCATCTGCGAGGGCATCTGCGTGCTGAACTACGGCAAGATTATCGCCAAGGGCACGCCGGAAGAGATCAAATCCAATCCGACGGTCATCGAGGCCTATCTCGGCAAGAAGGGGGCGAAGGAGAAATGATGCTGAAAGCGGACCATCTCAACGTCTATTACGGTAAGATTCACGCGCTGAAGGACATCTCCTTCGAGGTCCACGAGGGCGAGATCGTGGCCCTGATCGGCGCGAACGGCGCGGGCAAATCCACGACGCTGAAGACCATCTCCGGCATTCTCCACTCCCGCACCGGCTCCATCGAGTTCATGGGCGAGAATATCTCCCACATTGAGTCCTACAAGCTGCTGGCCAAGGGCCTGGCCCATGTGCCGGAGGGCCGCCGCATCTTCCTCCAGATGACGGTCCAGGAGAACCTCGAAATGGGCGCGTACATCAACAAGCGCGTCAGCGAGGCGGACCTCGATGACGTCTTCACCCGGTTCCCACGGCTGAAGGAGCGCCGCAACCAGATCGCGGGCACGCTGTCCGGCGGCGAGCAGCAGATGCTGGCCATGAGCCGCGCGCTCATGAGCCACCCGAAGCTGCTGATGCTGGATGAGCCGTCCATGGGCCTTGCGCCCATTCTGGTGGAGCAGATCTTCGACATCATCAAGGAGCTGCACAAGGCCGGGACCACCATCCTTCTGGTGGAGCAGAACGCCGAAATGGCGCTCCAGATCGCGGAGCGCGCTTACGTGCTCGAGTCGGGCCGCATCACCATGTCCGGCACCGGCCACGAGCTGATGGAGAGCGACTCCGTCAAGAAGGCCTACCTCGGCGGCTGAGCTTCCAAAAAATGCACGCACCGTGTTCAAAGCGGTGCGTGCGTTTTTTATGCGGTGGGTCCGAAGCGGAAGACGTCCGGTACGCTGCCGGGGCCGAAGGTCCGCAGGGCCATGCGGTACATGGCCTTGGCGTGGATGCGGTCGTGCCAGAGAAAGCGGCGGAGCACCTTCCGGAGGGACCAGAGCTCGTCATAGCTGCCAGAGACAACGGGATTTTCGAGGAAGCCCGGCACGGTCTCCAGCCGGGCGAAGCCCTCGGCGCGGCAATCGTAGATCGTGCCCTCGTTCCCAATCTCCACACCGATCTCGCCGAAATAGTAGCCGTTGACGTTCTTCGTGTGGGCATACATCTCCGCGGCGGTGCGTGGGCGGCTGCCGTAGAAGGTCTCCCGGGCCGGGAGGGCGCTTTTCTCCGGATCCGGCACGGCGCGGAAGAGGGCATGGAAGTCCCGGGCGGAGCGGAGGGCCAGGTCTCTCAGTCGGGCGTATTCTGCCTCCGTCAGCGGTGGGCGTTCACTGTCCAGGAGGAGGTCCGAGTCCGCGTCGGCGATGCGGAGCGTGCTCTTTTTCTCCTGCACGATCACCGGCTCCGGCTCGCCGGGCCAGGGTTCGCCGTTCCAGCGGAGGTAGGCGCGCAGCTCTGCGCCGACCTTCGAAAGCGCCTCGTCCAGGAACGCGCCGCGGGTGTAGGCCCCGGGATAGTCCGTAAAATAGAGCAGGGAGTCGTTTCCGCTGTGCTCCCAGGCGCAGGATAGCTTCATGCCAGCCTCCTTTCTCAGCCCAGCAGGAAATGGCGCAGGGAGATCGTGTGGTACTCCTGGGCGAAATTGATGTTGATGCCGTTGGCGTAGACAAAGAAGACGAGGAAGCAGGCCGCGGAGACGGCAAGCATCAGGTGGTAGGATCGGCGGTTGAAGGTGCGCTTCAGCATCCAGGGCAGGACGCAGAGGGTGCCGATCTCAAAATAGCTGGACATGCGGCCGAACATATTCGCGCCGGTGTTGGTGCCGAGGGCCATGAAGCCGAAGCTGATGATGCTCATATGGACCAGCAGGTTGATGCGCTCCGGCGAATCGCGGAAGAGGCGCTTCTGGAAGAGGAAGCTCAGCAGCGGCGGCACGGCATAGACCATCAGGCGGAGCGTGTTGACGCCGTGGTTGTCGAAGATCTCGTAGTCCGCCAGCGTCTTGCCGAGGTCGTTGGCCTGCTCCATAAAGCCGGTGATGGCCGCCTCAAAGTTGAGGAACACGACCAGAATGCCGGTTATAAAGAAGTAGGTGAAGGCCGACCAGGGCCGCCGCCGGAACAGGGGCAGCATCAGGTAAATGATGGCGTAGGTGTGGAACAGCATGGCCAGGAACACCAGAAAGGCGTAGCGCCCATACTTCCGGTCCTCCAGATAGGGGAGGGCCAGGGTCAGGATGGACATGGCCGTGACCTGCTTCATGGCGGCCATGGTGAAACAGAAGGTGCCTAAGGTAAAATAGAGGAAGACGCTGAAGGCGAAGTGCTCCGAGTAGCGCTTGAGAAAGCGCAGGAAGCAGCACTGGGTCAGGATGGACGTCAGGAAGATGAGCCACTGAGACCCGAGGCCCAGGTCCTTGAGCACGCTTTGCAGGAACGTGAAGGCCGGGTTCTTGAAGATATTCCAGAGCTTGGGGGAGGTGAAGAA
>CALICR010000065.1 GCA_938049125.1 uncultured Clostridia bacterium | reverse complement strand
GGCCCACCAGCCGGAAGCCGATGGACTCCCAGTCGATGAGGCGGCAGACGGCGTCCAGCAGCTCCGGCTCGTCGTCCGCGACCAGAATAGTCAGCAGCTGTTCCATGTTGTCCTCCTTCTTGCGCGGCGCAGTTTTATCTTTATTATACGTGGAATGCGAAAAAAACACAAGAGCCGTCAAAAAAATCCGGCGGACCTTCGGGTCCGCCGGACGGGGATACGGTGCGCTCAGAGCGCGGTGAAGATGGCCGGGCCGCGCTTCCGGATCCAGAGCCAGAGCGCGCCGGAGCCTGCCAGGGTGAGCAGCAGGAAGACGCCGAGGTATGCGGCGGAGCCGAGCCTCCACCCGGCGGCCAGATAGAGGGCCGCCAGGGCTGCGCCGTAGAACCAGCTGCTGAACAGGGAGACGGCCACGTTGAGGCTCTGCTTGATGGGCGTGACCTCGCTGGTCCAGGTGAGGTTCGGCGTCTTGAGAGCGAGGAACAGGGAAAAGAGCGCCGCGAAGACCGTATAGCCGAGGCTGGCCAGCGTGACCAGCAGCAGCTCCGCCGCGTTCATCGGCAGCGCCAGGAAGGCGAGGACCAGGAACACGGCACCCGGGATCGCCGTGGAGCGGAATTGCAGCAGGAATTTGGCCCGCAGGACCTGCCGGGGCGTCACGGGCAGTGATTGCAGCAGCCAGAGGCTCTTGCCCTCCAGGGAGATGGAGGGGGTTGCCATGTCGTTCATGGAGGCCAGCAGGCAGAAGGCGGCGGCGGCCAGCACGGCCAGACTGCCGGGCTTGCTGCCGAAGGTCTGGTCCAGCGTGGCCCGGATGAGGTCCGCCTTCCAGAGCAGGGCGACGCCGCCGATGGGGAGGAACAGGATGCCGAAGCCGCAGTTCAGCAGGTAGAGAGGGCTCGAAAACAGGCGGCTGAACTCCTTGCGGAGCAGGGCCGCGTCGGCGCTCTGCTGCTTCACGGCGGTCTCTCGGTAGAGCTTCCGCTCGCTGCGGCCCGTGGCCGTGGCGATGTCGAGGAAGCTCCGCCGGAGCACGGTCCACACCAGGGCGAAGAGTCCGGCGGCAATGGCGAGGCTGATGAGCGTGGGGAGCGGGTCGCAGACGCCGATCTGGCCGAAGAGATAGGCCGGGTAGACCGCGCCCTTGATCTGCGCGCCGTAGACGGCGGCGTTGGCCAGCAGCTCCGTGATAAAGCTCTGGGCCTTGAAATAGCAGAAATAGTAAAGGCCGAAGAAGGCCAGGGAGGCCGCCACGGTGACAAAGCTCTTATTCTTGAGCTTCAGGCTGACCTTTGCCACGACCCAGCCCAGAACGCAGGACAGCGTCAGCACGAAGACGGAGATGACCAGGATGAACAGCAGCCCGCCGAGGACCGTGCGCGCCGAGACCCCGGCCACGATGAGGTTGACGATGACGGCGGGGATGGACGCCGTGCCGCTGTAGAGCAGGCTTAAAATGTAGACGCTCAGCATCCGCGCGCCCAGGACGTACTTCACCGGGATCGGCATGGAGAGCAGCAGGTCGTTGTCCTTGGCGAGATAGAGCGCCGCGTAGGAGTTGAACACGCTGCCGAAGGTGCCGAGGCAGACGGCGAGCAGACCGAGCATCGAGAAATAGAGCCAGGCAAGGCCCTGCTCCGCCAGCGGGGCGCAGAGGGAGAGGGACAGCACCGCGAACATCCCGCCGAGCAGGCCGCACATGACGAGGAGGAACAGGAGCACAAGGATGACGATGGAGCCGGGGTCCCGGGCCTGATGCTTTTTCGCGTCGTAGAAGAAGCCGCGGAAGACGTCCATCAGCTGATTCCGCACCAGGAGCTTCAGCATGATTCTCCCTCCAGTTCCAGGAACACATCCTCCAGCGAGTCGTCGCCCTTGACCTCCTCCATGGTGCCGGAGCGGATGAGGCGGCCGTGCTGGATGATGGCCACCTTGTCGCAGAGCTTTTCCGCCACCTCCAGCACGTGGGTGGAGAAGAAGATGGCGCCGCCTGCGGCGCAGACCTCGTGCATCATGCCCTTGAGCAGGTGGGAGGCCTTGGGGTCGAGGCCCACGAAGGGCTCGTCCATGAGGATGAGCTTCGGCTGGTGGAGCCAGGCGGCGATGATGGCCAGCTTCTGCTTCATGCCGTGGGAGTAGGCTGCGATGGGCTGGGCCAGGTCGCCGGTCAGCTCGAAGCGGTCGCCGTAGTCCCGGATGCGGGCCTGGCGGTCCGCGGCGCTGACGCCGAAGACGTCGGCGATGAAGTTCAGGTACTTGATGCCGCTCATATAGTCGTAGAGGTCCGGGTTGTCCGGGATGTAGGCGAGGTCCCGCTTGCAGTCCAGGGGGTCGGTCCGGATGGACTTTCCGCCGATGCGGATCTCGCCCTCGTCAAACTGGAGAATGCCTGCCACGGATTTGAGCGTCGTGGTCTTGCCCGCGCCGTTGTGGCCGATGAAGCCGCAGATCTCGCCGGGGCGGATGTGCAGGTTCAGGTCGTCTACGGCCTTCTTGTCGCCGTAGCGCTTCGTCAGATGTTCGATTTGAAGCATGCTCGATCCCTCCGATCGGAATGATGACAAATGGTGGAATGTGTCTATTATAGCGCATCCCTCCGCCCATGACTACCCCCGGAAGCGGGAAAATTCGTTGAGATTTTGGAAAGCTGCCCGGCAGAGACGCGGAAGTTCCGTCTGCGGAGCGGCGCGCGGGCTGCTGCGTCCCCGCCGTCCGCCGATGGAGGACCTTTTTGTCCGGCAGGGCATAAAAATGTCCCGGTACCTTGCGGTACCGGGACGGGAGATTCAAAAGAGAAAGGCTTAGAACGCACCCTGTTCCATCATGGCTTCGGCGACCTTCTTGAAGCCGGCGATGTTGGCACCGGCGACCAGGTCGTAGCCCAAGCCATACTCCTCAGCTGCCTCAGCGGACATCTGATGGATGGTCTTCATCATCTTGTGCAGCTGGGCGTCGACTTCCTCAGCAGTCCAGACCAGGCGCTCGGAGTTCTGCGCCATCTCGAGGCCGGAGACACCGACGCCGCCGGCGTTGACAGCCTTGGAGGGAGCGACGATCATGTGCTTCTGCTCACGCAGATAGTTCAGAGCGTCGTTGGTGGTGGGCATGTTGGCGACTTCAATGTAGTACTTCACGCCGGAAGCAGCGATCTTCTCAGCGGACTCCATCTTAACGTCGTTCTGCATGGCAGCGGGCATGTAGACGTCGACGTCCTTGACACCCCAGCACTTCTCACCGGGAACGAACTCAACACCGAACTTGTCGGCATAGGGCTTGCAGTGCATCGGGTCCTTGGCACGCATCTCGAGGATGAAGTTCAGCTTCTCTTCGGTGGCGACGCCGTCGGGATCATGGATATAGCCGTCAGGACCGGCGAAATAGGTGACCTTGGCGCCCAGCATGGAGGCCTTCTTCATGATGCCCCAGCCCACGTTGCCGTAGCCGGAAATGGCGATGCGCTTGCCGTCGATGGTGTCACCCTCGTGCTTCAGGACTTCCTGGAGGTAGTAGACTGCGCCGTAGCCGGTGGCCTCGGGACGGATCAGGGAGCCGCCGTAGCTCAGACCCTTGCCGGTGAGAACGCCGTTCTCCCAGACGCCCTTCAGGCGGCGGTACTGGCCGTACAGGTAGCCGATCTCGCGGCCGCCAACGCCCATGTCACCAGCGGGAACGTCGATGTCCGGTCCAATGTAACGGTACAGAGCCGTCATGAAGCTCTGGCAGAATCTCTGGACTTCCGCGTCGGACTTGCCGGCGGGATC
>CALICR010000064.1 GCA_938049125.1 uncultured Clostridia bacterium | reverse complement strand
TCTCCCTCTGGGAGAGGTGGCCGAGCGAAGCGAGGACGGAGAGGGCGGGCAGGCGGCGAAACACGGACCATGGTAGCCCAAAAGGCGTGAAAGCCCTCTCCGTCACCTGCGGTGACAGCGCTCCCAAAGGGAGAGCCAAGGGCGTCGCGCACCGCGCCGGGGGCGGAGATTACGGTCAGCCTGCGTAGGGCAGGTCGCCGAAGACCTCGTTCTCCTCGAGGCCGCCAATGAACCACTGGTAATCGCGCTTTTCGACCTCGAAGACGCCGAATTGGCCGTTCCACTCGAACCAGACCCGGGTGGTGCCGTCGCTGCCGGTGAGGAGGAGCTTTTCACCCGCCGGGACCGTCAGCGTGCCGCCGTCCTCCTCGCCGTTGCGGGCGGAGACCGACTTCGCTTCGAGGTCGATGCGGGCGGTGATGGGCTGCTCGTTGTTCCCATAATCCCAGATGCTGCCCTCGACGGGGGCAAGGGAGCCGTCGGCGGCGAGGGTATAGGGGCGCTGGCCGCCGTAGGTGCCGAGCATGTAGACCAGGCCCTCGAACCAGAGCTGGCCCGCCTCATCCACGCGCTTGAACTCGCACTCGGCGTGCTCCGAGGACGCGGAGGCGGTCCAGCGGGTGTCGCCGGTGAAGCGCACCGGCTCCGGGTCGCCCGCGGTCAGCTTCCAGCAGAAGGTGACATAATCACAGGAGCCGCTGTCGCCGGTCAGCAGCAGGGCGTAGCTGCCGTCCAGCCTTGTGAGGTAGAGCCGGGCCGTCCAGACGCCGGGGTCCATGCTGCGCCAGGTCTCGCCGCCGTTGGTGAGCTTCAGGGGGAAGCTGGGGTCGTCGCTGTTGTTCGTGTGCACGGCCACCATGTCCACGGTCTCTTTTTCGCCGTCGCCGTCCCAGTCCAGCTCATAGGGCAGCTGGTCCGTCAGCTCCAGGCAGGGGGTGTCCGCCAGAGGGTCGGCATTCTCCGCCGTGTCCGGGTCCTCCGGCTGGGTCTCCGGCTCCACCGGGGCTTCTGGGGTCTCGGGCGTCTCGGGCGTCTCGGGCGTCTTCGTGTCCGCCGGGACGTTCTCCGCCGTGTCCGCCGGGGGCGTCGCATTCCTGCCGCAGGCGCAGAGGCCCAGCAGCAGCGTGAGCAGCAGGAGCGCCGCCGCACGTTTCATCCAAGTCTTTCTCATGACCGTCTCTCCTCCATGCCCATACCGGGCGTTTTTTCTTAGGATAGCAGGCGGGTGCATCAAAATTGCACCATCCCCCTCCAGAAATGTAAGACGGCAGCGGGAGAAAAAAGGTTTCTTAATTTTGTCTGAAAAGTCGCCGCGTTCGTCATTCTCCTATGGAAAAGCGCAGACCGCTGTGCTATAATAAAAAAAACCCGGGGCGTTTGCCCCAGTAAAGCTTGTGAGGCAAGACCTATGAAACGACATTTCTGCGCCCGGCTGCTGCCGCTGGCGCTCGCCCTTGCGCTGCTCTGCGGCTGCACGGTGACGCCGCTGGAAAAGCCGGAGATCCCGGACCCCGTGCCGCTGCCCATCCCCGCCGTCTCCACGGAGCCCGAGGAGGATGCGGACCGGCCCGCGGACGAGCCGGAGGAGACCCAGCCCGCCGGGGACCAGCCGGAGGACACCCAGCCGGAGGACACGCCCCCCGCGGAGGAGGACCCCCAGGAGCCGGACACGCCCCAGGAGGAGGACCCGTTCACCGAATATCCCGCCTTCCCCGAGGGCATCTCCCTCGCCAGCGGCCAGGCCTTCGTCTACGACCTGGACCAGGGCGGCATCGTGGCCATGAAGGGCGCGGGTGAGAAGCTCTACCCCGCCAGCGTCACGAAGCTCCTGACCATCCTGACGGCGGAACAATACGTCACCATGGACCAGCTCATCACCCCCGGCGACGAGCAGAGCCTCGTGGCCTCGGACTCCTCCATCGCCTACGTCAACAGCTCCCACACCCTGACGGCGGAGCAGCTCATCGAGGGGATGCTGCTGCCCTCGGGCAACGACGCGGCCAACGCCCTGGCCGCCGCCGCGGGCCGGAACCTCGCAAACGACCAGAGCCTCTCCGGCGTGGACGCGGTGCAGGTCCTCGTGGGGGCCATGAACGAGTACGCCGCGGAGCTTGGCATGACGTCCAGCCACTTCGTCACCGTGGACGGCTACCTCGACGAGGACCACTACTCCACCGTGGAGGATATGGCGCGGCTCTCCGTGGCCGCGGCCCAGGACGAGATCATCCGCCGCTACTGCGGCCTCGCCGCCGACGACGTCACCTACTACAGCGGCGACACCATCCGCTGGACGAACTCCAACCAGATGCTGAACCCCGAGAGCGTGTGGTACAGCCCCTACGTCACGGGCATGAAGACCGGCTCGCTCTCCTACAATCTCAGCCTCGTCTGCACCCTGGAGAAGGACGGGCGGCACTATGTGGCCGGCGTCTTCACCGCCGCCGACAACCAGGCCCGCTACGGCGACATGACCACCATCGTAAACTGGCTCTTCGGAGGAGAATAAGCTATGATCGAGAACAAATTCACCATCAACCAGCAGGAGCTGCTGGAGGTCATGGACCCGGCGCTCCGGCGCTCGCCCAACTTCCGCAAGTCCACGTTCATCATGCCCGCGGTCATCGTGGTGCTGGAGGTGGGCGCGAAGCTGCTCCAGCCCGCCCTGTCCATCTGGCTGCTGCTGGCCATCGCGGCGGCCATGCTCTACTACTCCTTCAGCTCCATGCGCAAGGTGCCCCGCCGCCTGGCGGCCCAGCGCTTCCAGCAGCTCAAGCGGGAGAGCGGCGAGCGCGACCCGGAGATCCACACCATCGTCAACGAGGGCGGCATCCTCTCCGTGGGCATGACCGACGAGGAGGACCGGATCTTTCTCTATTCCACCATCCGCCAGGTGTTCCGGACCGAGCACTTCCTGGTGCTGCTGAACGACAATGCCCAGCCTGTGTTCTTCCGCAGCGACGCCTACACCGCCGGGAGCGAGCAGGCACTGCTCCAGGCCATTGAGGCCCACTGCCCCGGCGCGAAGCTGGACAAGTCCGTGACCGCCGCCGGGTAAGGGCGGCCTGTCAGATTGGCCGGATTGTCCGGCTGCGGAGAAAATTCCCGGGCGCGGGGCGGAAAAACCCTGCGCCCAGGCTTGCTATTTTCCGGATCTTATAGTACACTGTGGGTAAAGAAGCGCAGGAAGGGGGAATTCCGATGGATCCTTATGTGCTGCTGTGGTTCCTGGTGCTGCTGGGGACGCTGGCCGCGGAGGCGGCGACCGTCAGCCTGGTTTCGCTGTGGTTCGCGGGCGGGGCGCTGGCTGCGCTCATTGCGGCGCTCTGCGGGGCCGGGTTCGTGGTCCAGTTCGTGCTGTTCACGGCGGTGTCCGCCGTGCTCCTCGGCGCGCTCTGGCCGCTGCGGCGGAAGCTCCTCGAAAAGCGCCGCCCCCGGGTGAACCTTGACCGCGTCGTCGGCATGACCGCCGTTGTCACCGAGGCGGTGGACAACGTCGAGGGACGCGGGGCCGTCAAGGTGGACGGCAAGGTCTGGTCCGCCCGGTCCGAGCACGGGGAGACCCTGGAGCCCGGCGACCTTGTCCGTGTGCTGCGCATCGAGGGCGTCAAGCTCTATGTTGAAAAACTGCCCGTCTCCGTCCGCTGACGGGCCAAGAAAGGAAAAAAGACTATGCCTGCTATCATTACCGTCGCCGTCATCGTCATCGTCCTGCTGCTCCTCCTGGTGAAGAACATCAAGGTCGTGCAGCAGTCCCGCGCCTACGTCATTGAGCGCCTCGGCGCGTTCCACAGCGTCTGGGAGGTGGGCCTCCACTTCAAGACGCCCTTCATCGACCGCATCGCCAAGAAGGTGACGCTCAAGGAGCAGGTCCTCGACTATCCGCCCCAGCCCGTGATCACCAAGGACAACGTCACCATGCAGATCGACACCGTGATC
>CALICR010000063.1 GCA_938049125.1 uncultured Clostridia bacterium | reverse complement strand
TTCCCTACACGACGCTCTTCCGATCTTGGAGTAGAAGCACAGCTCCTCCGCATCGTGGTCGCGGAGCCGCAGGTTCTCCTCCCGGATGCCCAGGGACAGCAGCCACTGCTTGCAGAAGCCGCGCCAGTAGGCGAACCACTCGAGATCCGTATCCGGCTCGCAGAAGAACTCCAGCTCCATCTGCTCGAACTCGCGGACGCGGAAGATGAAGTTGCCCGGCGTGATCTCGTTGCGGAAGGACTTGCCGATCTGGCCGATGCCGAAGGGCAGCTTCCGGCGGGTGGTGCGCTGGACATTCGCAAAGTTCACGAAGATGCCCTGGGCCGTCTCGGGGCGCAGATAGACCGTGTTCTTGGCGTCCTCGGTGACGCCCTGGAAGGTCTTGAACATCAGGTTGAACTGACGGATGTCGGTGAAATTATGCTTGCCGCAGGTGGGGCAGGGGACGCTGTGCGCCTCGATGAAGTCCTTCATCTCGGCCTGGGAGAAGGCGTCGATGGGCTTCGGCAGCGTTACATCGTTCTTCTCGCAGTAGTCCTCGATGAGCTTGTCGGCGCGGAAGCGCTCCTTGCACTCGCGGCAGTCCATCAGCGGGTCGGAGAAGCCGCCCAGGTGGCCGGAGGCGACCCAGGTCTGGGGGTTCATCAGGATGGCGGCGTCCAGGCCGACGTTGTAGGGGTTCTCCTGGACAAATTTCTTCCACCAGGCGCGCTTGACGTTGTTCTTCAGCTCCACGCCGAGGGGACCGTAGTCCCAGGTGTTGGCGAGACCGCCGTAGATCTCGGAGCCTGCAAAAATGAAACCGCGGCCCTTGCACAGGGCGACGATCTTATCCATCGTTTTTTCGGTATTCTTCATAGCGATCCCTCCGGAATTCATCTGCAATGGTACGATTATACACCGGAAGCGCGGGCAATGCAAGTCAGGAAACACTTTTGTTTTCTGCAAAACTGTGCTATACTCTAAGAAATCCTGTTTTCGAGGTCTTTGCCATGTTTCGTTCCATTGGACGTCTGATCTCCTCCGCGGTGCTGCTGGTCCTGACCGGACTGATGATGGCCGCGGCCAGATATCTCCCAAATCTCGTGTTCCCCTTCTACCGGGACCTCTCCCGGAAGGTGCTGACAGCCATTGCCTCCGTCACCGGGGCGCTGCCCTTTGCGCTCTGGGAGGTACTGCTGGTCCTGCTCGTGCTGCTGTTCTTCTATTCCATCGTCCACACGCTGATCGAAAAAAAGCGCTTCCTCTCCTGGCTCTCGGGCCTTGTTCTGGCGGCGTCGGCCCTTATCTTTGTCTTTACGGCGCTCTGGGGCCTGAACCACTACGCGCCGGAGCTGTCCCGGGACCTGGACCTCACCATCCGGGAGTACGCCGAGGAGGAACTCTCCGCCGCCGCAGCCTACTACCGCGACGCCGCCTCCGCCCTGGCGGGTCAGGTGGACCGGGACGAAAACGGCCAGATGGTATCGCACTTCGCCGACTGGGCCAGGACCGCAGGCAGCAGCTTTGAGGCCCTCAGCGCCGAATATCCCGTCTTTGCGGGCAGCACCGCGCCGGTCAAGAAAGCCGCCGTGACCTGGTATCTCATGAGCGTCACCGGCTACACCGGCGTCTTCGTGGACTTCACCGCCGAGAGCACCGTGAACCCGGACACCTTCGCCGCCAGCCTGCCCTATACCATGTGCCACGAGGTCGCCCACCGCTGCACCGTCGCGGGCGAGGACGGGGCCAACTTCGCCGCCTTCCTGGCCTGCGCAGAAAGCGATGACCCGGCCTTCCGCTACTCCGGCTACTACTCCGCCTTCGTCTACTGCTACAACGCCCTCTACAAGGCCGACAAGGCTGCGGCCCAGGCCCTCTGGACCGAGGGCACCGAGCAGCTCCGCGCCGACTGCGCCGCCGCGAACGACCACTATGACCAGTACGAGGGCAAGGTCCAGGATGCCGCCCAGAAGGTCAACGACACCTACCTCAAGGCCTTCTCCGAGACCTCCGGCGTCCAGTCCTACGGCGAGGCGGCGGATTACCTCATCGCCTGGTATCTGAAAAATAATGCTTGACAAATCGCAGGACAGCCGGTATAATAAGTCCTGCACTTGGACGATTAGCTCAGCTGGCTAGAGCATCCGCTTGACGTGCGGAAGGTCATAGGTTCGAGTCCTATATCGTCCACCAGGTTTCCACCGTAATTCCGATTGGATTACGGTGGATTTTTCTTGCTCTGGGCACAGCAAAATGGTATCATAAGCCATGGTCTGAGGAGGGGTGTGTATGGGTATTTCGTTCCGTTTGGAGGACCGGAGGTTTAATTACAGAGTGAGTGCGATGCTCCTTTCGGGAACCCGGATCCTGGCGATGCACGATGAACGCTCCCCATACTTTTACCTTCCGGGCGGACGGGTCAAGCTGGGGGAAACGGCAGAGCAGGCAGTGGTACGGGAGCTTGAGGAAGAGCTTGGCGTGACGCTGAAGATCGCCCGCCCGTTGTGGCTCAATCAGGCATTTTTCACCGAGGATGTGGACGGCTTCCGGTATCACGAGCTGTGTATTTATTTTCTGATGGACCTCTCGGATACAGATTTACTGGAAAGAGGCGATTGCTTTACGCTGACGGAGGGGAAGCATACGCACACCTTTGAATGGTTGGAATTTGACCGTTTGAAGGACGAATACTTCTACCCGGTCTTTTTGAAGCATCAGATCTTCAATCTTCCGAAGGAGTTTACCATCCGTATGGAATTGGAGTAAGAATTTGCCGTGGAGGTGACGCACGATGCTGGCCACTGCGCCGACTCCGGAAATGGCCGCAGAGTATGTAACGCTCTCCCAAGCGTAAATTTCAGTCTTTCGACAGAGCTCCACCGTAATTCAGTCGGGTTTACGGTGGAATTTTTTACGGATATGGTATACTGGGTCCGGAAAATGAACAGGAGGCGAGGGAAATGACGCGGGAAAACCATGCAGAATTGATCCGCTGGTGCGTCCTCGGCGCGGCCGGCGGGGTCCTGATGGCGGCTATTTATGAGAAAAGGTGCCTGTCCCATGCGTGACATGAAGAAAATCATTGTGATCGGCTGCCCCGGGAGCGGCAAAAGCACGCTTTCCAGAGAATTGCACCGCAGAACCGGCATTCCGCTCTATCATCTCGATCTGATGCATTGGAACGCAGACCGCACAGCGGTGGAAAAATACGTATTTCTGGAACGCCTGTCCAATGTACTTGAAAAAGAGGCATGGATCATCGACGGCAACTACGCCTCCACCCTGGAGCTGCGGATGCGGGCATGTGATACCGTTCTGTTTCTGGATTACCCGCTCAATATCTGCCTGGACGGCGTTTCCAGGCGGTCCGGCAAGCCGCGGAGCGATATGCCCTGGACAGAGCCGGAGCAGCACGACGAGGAATTTATCCGCTTTATCCAAAATTACAGCACGCAGAGCAGACCGCAGGTCCTGGAGCTGCTGGATCGATATTCGGACAGAAATATCCGCATCTTCAGGAACAGAAGCGAGGCGGACCTGTTTTTACGCCAATTATAAAATTTCGACCGAAATTGTGCCCTGTATTCAGGGAAACGCACCGAACGCGGATCATCCTGCCTTGTCCCGGCAACAATATCTGGAGATGACGTCCTCATGCAGCTCCTCGCCGCCGGATATGGCACAAATGCCTGACCGGGCAAATTCACAGCCCGGCGGCCGTCAGCTTGTCCCTGTTGATGCGCTTGAGCCCCATGGAGGAATGCACATAGCGCTCCATGGTGGTGGTCGTATTGGCGTGGCCGAGGACGATGTGGGTGCGGCCCTTCGTCTCCGCCGAGGTGTCGTGGAGCCGCTGGAGCGTGGCGGTGATAAAGAAATTGCTCAAAGGGAGACGCTCCTTAAGGAAGTTGTCTCCCTTTGGTTTTGTCGTCAGCCGGAATTTGGATTTATAGG
>CALICR010000062.1 GCA_938049125.1 uncultured Clostridia bacterium | reverse complement strand
TTGCTGGAAAAGGACACGGCGGCGCCGGTGCTGGAGGTTTTGAATGACGGCGAGCGCTACACCGTTGAGGATAGCTTCGTTGGAAATCCGGGCGCGTACACCTTCACCGTGAGCGATCCGGCGAAGAGCGGCGAAGCGTCCTCCGGCGTCAAGTCCGTGACCATCAACGGTGTGGAGCAGAAGGCCGACTCCACCTATTATTCTCTTCCCGCACCCGACGGCGGCAACAATGACGCGGGAGCGGAATATACAGTCGTTGCGACGGACAATGCGGGCAACGCCTCCACGGCAACCGTGAAGATCTACCGGCGGCATCGAGTGAGAGTCGTAAGCCCGGATGAGCAGACGACATACGCCGAGGCAGAGCTGGCGCACAACGAGTATCTGGTGCTCACGATGAAGATGCCGGATGGTGCGGCGGTAAGAATGACCGACAAGGCAGATCATTCGGAAATTCCATATGACAAAGAAATGGGACGCTTCACGGTAGGTCTGATCGACAGAAGCCGGACGCTCGTGCTGGAGTATAACACGGAGTATCCGAAGGCCGAGCTTATTCTGGGGCGGAGTCAGTACTTCTTTGGATACAACGCGGATACAGCCGAACCGCACTATCTCAAGGATGTAAGCAGGAAAACGGATAAGAACGTCTATTCGGTGGCTGTGCAGATCAACGCGGATGTAATACCCAGCCACTACTTCAGCTCACCGGTATGCTACACGCAGGAGGAGCTGGCGGAGCTGGACAAGCAAGGAAAAATCGCATGGGAGAAATATCAGCATCCGGAGCCGGAACCGGGCGTCTGGATCGTCTATATTCCCACAGCCACCATAGACATCGCGGAGTATGACGCAAACGGCAGCTGGTATGTCTATGCAAAAGCCGAAAACCTCAAGGGAACGACCTATGTCTCCACGCCGAAGCTGATCGCCGACGTCGAAAAGCCGAAGGCCATCAATCTTTCTACCGGCAAGGAACTGGAGACGGATGGGGAATACTGGGGCGACCTGCGGTTCAGGGTAGAGGACGCGCTGCCCGTCAAGGTGTGGCACGAGAGATACCCGGGCGGGAATATTGAACTTATGACGCCGGATGAAGACGGCTGTTATACGATCCCGGCAGATTATGACGTGACCCTCCATCACGACATTTGCATCGAGGACGCCTGCGGGAACAAAACCTACTACAATGACATCGATATTTTGTGGAACTATCTGGAGGTTGTTCGGGAGAAGGACTATTGGGATGTGCAGCCTGCGCAGCCGATTCGTATTTCCAGGGAACAGGATCTGCAAGAGGAGCTCTCCAAGGTCAACATCGGGGTTTTTGCATCTGACGTCACCGGTTTTATCCCTGTCGATGTTTCGTGGGAGATCCCGGAGGACTATGATCCGCAGTCCCCGCGGGAGCAGACCTTTACCGTCCTCGGCACGGTGATTCTGGAAGGCACCGGAGCACGCTGCGTCTCGGGGCTTGATGTTATCACGCGTCCGGGAGAGGAATGGAAGAAGAATTTCGCAATCAGCGTGACAGTGGAGGGCGCACCGCGCTACAAGGTGACGACAGAGGATAGCGCAAACGGCAGCGTCACGGTGGTGAATGCCACAGAAACCACCGAGGACGGCACGCCGCTGTTCTATAAGGACGAGCTTGTCATGCTCTCCATCGCCCCCGACGAGGGCTATATGCTCAGCACGCTGTCCGTCAACGGCACCGCTGCCGCCG
>CALICR010000061.1 GCA_938049125.1 uncultured Clostridia bacterium | reverse complement strand
CTGCGGCGAAGGAATCGACACTGTGTGTCGATTTCTCGGGAGCAGGCCGCACGCCGACGATCTGGCCCTATAAAGAAGAACGAAACTGATACTTGAATATGGCCAGCTTTGCGTGTATGGTAAGGGCATCCAAGAGAGAAAACGGAGGAACCCCTTATGCAGCACACGAAGCTTCAGAAACTGGTCCTGGCGGCGCTCTTTGCGGCGCTCACCTATGTGGCGACCAATATCATCCACATCCCCACCCCCGGCACCAACGGCTATGTCAACCTCGGCGACTGCATGGTCCTGCTGGGCGCGTTTCTGCTCGGGCCGGTCTACGGCATGGCGGCGGGCGGCATCGGCTCCATGCTGGCGGACGCCCTGCTGGGCTACATGACCTATGCGCCCGGCACGCTGGTCATCAAGGGCCTCATGGGCCTCTGCGCGGCCCTGATTTTCCGCGCCCTGCGCGGCAGGACCGGCACTGTGGCGGCGAGCATCGTCGGCGGCCTCGCGGCGGAGTGCATCATGGTCTTCGGCTACTTTGCCTATGAGTCCACGCTGCTGGGCTACGGCATCGGCGCAGTGGCCAGCATCCCCAGCAACGCCGTTCAGGGCGCGGTGGGGCTGGTCCTCGGCGTGGCGCTCTATCAGGCGCTGGCCCATGTCCCGGTCGTCAAGCGGACCATCGAGGCCTTCTGAATTTCAGAAAGGAAGCGTAAACGATTATGTATGAAGAGATCACTGCCCAGGCCCGGCAAGCCGTGGCGGAGCTGCTGGCCCAGGCCAAGCTGAAGAAGGGCGACCTGTTCGTCGTCGGCTGTTCCTCCAGCGAGATGGTGGGGCAGCGCATTGGCAAGGGCTCCAGCCTGGAGGCCGCACAGGCCGCCTTCGCCGGGATCTATCCCGTGCTGAAGGAGCAGGGCATCTACCTCGCGGCCCAGTGCTGCGAGCACCTGAACCGCGCCCTGATCCTCGAGGAGGAGGCCGCGGAGAAGTTCGGCTACGACATCGTCAACGTGAAGCCCTGGCCCCATGCGGGCGGCTCCTTCGCCACGACGGCTTGGGAGAACTTCGCCCACCCCGTGGCCGTGGAGCACATCCGCGCCAAGGCGGGCATGGACATCGGCGGCACCCTCATCGGGATGCACCTCCACGACGTGGCGGTGCCCGTGCGGCTGAGCCTGAACCACATCGGGGAAGCCATCCTCCTCTGCGCCCGGACCCGTCCGAAGTCCATCGGCGGCGAGCGCGCCCACTACTGCGACGAGCTGAAGTAAGCCCGCCCATGCTGAACCGGATCTACGCGCTGCCCCTGCCGCTGACGGCATTCGGGATGCTGTTTCTGGCCGCCGCCTGGGCCTGGCTGGCCCGCTGCTATGCGGCGCGGCCTGCGGCGGTGCAGCGGGGCTGGCGGATCGGGAACGGCGTCCTGGCGGCGCTGTCCCTGGGCGCGGTGCTCTATGCCACGCTCCTCGACCGGGGCGGCGAGACCGTGGGCTTCACGCTGCGGCCCTTCCAGCTGCTGCGGGACGCGGCGGCGGAGCCGGAGCTGTACCGCTCCCTGCTGATGAACGTGCTGCTCTTCGAGCCGCTGGGCCTGACGCTGGCCCAGGCGCTCCCGCCGCACAGAACGGCGATGCAGCGGGCGGCGCTGACAGTGCTGGCGGCGATGCTGCTGAGCGCCGTCATAGAGGCGGCCCAGTACGCCTTCGGCCTCGGCCGGGCGGAGACGGACGACGTGCTCTGCAACACCCTCGGGGCGCTGCTCGGCGCGCTGGCCCTGCCCCTCGGCGGGGCGCTCGGGTCGAAAAGCGGAGAAAATTCTAGAATCTGATCACTCGTTCGACAGTCTGCGCATCACGCACCGTGATGCGCAGGCTTTTTGTATGAAAGAAAGTATGAAATTCACGAGATTTTCACGCCTTTTCTGTAGGAAATTTAGAAATAGAACAAATGGGTTGCAATTTCCCGGACAAAGACGTACAATAGTTTGGAATCGTTTCAGGGGAAAAGAAACCGACCCGGTCAGAGGCGGGTCGTTGGGGGAATGAGATGGATACTCCGCGGTCCGAACGGGACCTGACCAAGCTTTCGCGCGTGCTGTGCCTGATGCTGGGCGACACGCTGCTGCTGGCTCTGAGCCAGTTTTTGATGCTGCTGTTCCGCTTTGAATTCAATATCCCGGCCATAATGGAGTCGGGCTTCCTGACGTCGCTGATGGGCTTTTTCCCCGTCTCCGAGGTGCTGATGCTGGTGATTTTCACCCTGCTGGGCCTCTACCAGAGCCTCTGGGCCTACGCGGGCATGGAGGAGGGCTTGCACATCGTCGGCGCGTCGCTGATCCTCTCCGGCGTGCAGTTCGTGCTGATGAGGGTGCTGAGCTATCCGGTGCCCCGGAGCTTCCCGTTCCTCCATTCGCTGCTGCTGATGCTGCTCGTGGGCGCGTTCCGCTACTCCTATCGGGTGCTTCGGACCCTGTGGCGCATCCCGGGCCGCCGCCGCACCACGCGGGTGCGGAGCATGGTGGTCGGTGCGGGCGAGGCGGGCTCCATGCTGGTGCGCGACCTCAACAACAGCGAGAATTCCCGGAACCGGGTGGTCTGCTTCATCGACGATGACAAGAGCAAGGTGGGCAGCGTCCTGCGCGGCGTCCGCGTTGCCGGGACCCGGAACGACATCGGGAGGCTGGCCGAGCGCTACCAGGTCGAGGAGATCATCCTCGCCATTCCAACGGCGCCCACTGAGGAGCGCAGAAAGATCCTCCGGCGCTGCCAGGACACGGGCTGCCAGGTGAAGCTGATCCCGTCGCTGACGGAGATCGCCTCGGGGCGTGTTTCCATCCAGCAGGCCCGGAACATCCAGATCGAGGACCTGCTGGGCCGGGACAGCGTCGTGGTCAAGCTGGACGAGATTGCCGGATACGTGGAGGGCAAGACGGTCCTCGTCACCGGCGGCGGCGGTTCCATCGGCAGTGAGCTCTGCCGCCAGATCGCCATGCACCACCCCCGGGAGCTGCTGATCTTCGACATCTATGAGAACAATGCCTACGACATCCAGCAGGAGCTGAAGCGGACCCATCCGGAGCTGAAGCTGACGGTGCGCATCGGCTCCGTCCGGGACAAGGAGCGGGTGGAGCGCCTCTTTGAAGAATTCCATCCGGACATTGTCTACCACGCCGCGGCCCACAAGCACGTGCCCCTCATGGAGGACAGCCCCAACGAGGCCATCAAGAACAACGTCGTGGGCACCTACAACACGGCGTCTGCCGCGTCGCGCCACGGCTGCGGCATTTTCGTGCTGATCTCCAGCGACAAGGCCGTGAACCCCACCAACGTCATGGGCGCGACGAAGCGCATCTGCGAGATGATCGTCCAGATGTTCAGCCAGCACTCGGGGACGAAATTCGTCGCCGTCCGCTTCGGCAACGTCCTCGGCAGCTCCGGCAGCGTTATCCCGCTGTTCCGGCGGCAGATCGAGCAGGGCGGGCCGGTCACGGTGACCCACAAGGACATCATCCGCTATTTCATGACCATCTCCGAGGCCGTGTCCCTGGTCATGCAGGCCGGGGCCTACGCCAAGGGCGGCGAGATCTTCGTGCTCGACATGGGCGAGCCGGTGCGCATCGACGACCTGGCCCGGAACATGATCCGGCTCTCTGGCTACGAGCCGGACAAGGACATCGAGATCCGCTACACGGGCCTGCGCCCCGGCGAAAAGCTCTATGAGGAGCTGCTGATGAACGAGGAGGGCATGCGCTCCACGAAGAACAAGCTCATCTTCATCGGACGGCCCATCGAGATCGACGAGCCGGTGTTCCTCGGCCAGCTCCGCCGCCTGCGGGACCTGGCGGAGCAGAACGACCCGGACATCAAGAAGGCCCTGGAGCAGGTGGTGCCCACCTATCACATCACCGACAACGCCGACAGCGCCGAAAACACCGGGACTGCCGGAGATGCAGAGGATACCGAAGAAGCAGGACCCGCCGGGGACGACGAGGACGTTCCGGCGAAGGCCGTCTAGGACCGGGAGGAGACCATGGACACGGGAGAACGCTTGCTGGCGGCGCTGGCCGCCTACTGCGCCGCCGCGCCCCTGGACTGGGCCGCGCTGACGGAGGCGGAGTGGTCCGACCTCTTCGCCCTGGCGGCCCGGCAGAACGTCGGGCCGATGGTCTGGGAGGCGGTGCAGCGCTGCCCCGCGGCGGCGGATATGCCGCCGGCGCTCCGGGTGCGGGTCCAGGCCGAGTGCCTGCGGACCGTGGCGGTCCAGGCGCGCCAGACGGCGGCCTTCCGGCAGGCCTACGCGGCGCTGAAAGCCGAGGGCGTCTGCCCGCTGGTGGTCAAGGGCATGGTTTGCCGCAGTCTCTACCGGCAGCCGGACTGCCGCCCCTCCGGGGACGAGGATCTGCTGATTCTGCCCGACTGGCTCCCAGCCTGCGACCGGGTGCTGACGGCCCGGGGACTCCTGCGGCTCAGCGCGCCGGAGGACTTCGAGGTGACCTACCAGGCCCCGGGCGACGGCCTGCGGCTGGAGCTGCACAAGGCGCTGTTCGCCCCGGACTCCGAGGTGATGGGCGACTACAACCGTTTCTTTGACGGGGCCATGGAGCGGGCCGTGACGGTCCGGGCTGAGGGCGCGGACCTGCGGACACTTTGCCCCCATGACCACCTGCTCTATCTGCTGCTCCATGCCATGAAGCACTTCATCCACAGCGGCTTCGGCATCCGGCAGGTGCTGGACATCGGTCTCTTTGCCGGGCGCTATGGGGCAGGGGTGGACTGGCCGCGTCTGCTCCGGCAGTGCAGGGAGGTCCGCGGCGAGCAGTTCGCGGCGGCGGTCTTCGACACGGCGCGGCGGCTGGGACTGGAGCTCCCGTTGGATGCGGACTGGGAGGCCCTGGCGGGCGACGGCGGACCGCTGCTCCGGGATCTGCTCTCGGGCGGCGTCTACGGGGCCACGGACCGGAGCCGCATCCACAGCGGCACGGTGACGCTCCACGCCGTCGAGGCCCAGCGCCGCGGCGGAGGCAGCTCCCTGCTGCGTACGCTGTTCCCGGGGCGCGCGGGGCTGGAGGGGCGCTACCCCTACCTCAAACGGCATCCGGCGCTGCTGCCGGTGGCCTGGGTCCAGCGCCTCTGGCGCTACGGCCGCGAGGCGGGCCGCCCCGGTGGCGGGGCGTCTGAGAGCCTCAAGACCGCCAACCGGCGGCTGGCCCTCCTGCGGGAATACGGGATCCTGGACTGAACGGCCCCACTGCGGGGCCTGCGGCGCGAAGCGCCGGGAGGAAACTTATGGAGCTTTTGCTCACAGGCGGAGCCGGGTACATCGGCTCCCATACCGCCGTCGCCCTGCTGGAGGCGGGCCACGGCGTGACGCTCCTGGACAACTTTCTGAACAGCAGCCGCCGGGTGCCGGAGCGCATCCGGCACATTACGGGCCGGGACCTGACGGTGTGCGAGGCCGACGCGGCGGACGGCGAGGCCGTGGAGCGCCTTTTCATGGCGCGGCATTTTGACGCCGTCATCCACTTCGCCGGGCTGAAGGCCGTGGGCGAGTCGGTGCGCGAGCCGCTGCGCTACTACCGCAACAACCTGGACAGCACCCTGACGCTGCTGGAGGCCATGGAGCGACACGGCGTCCGGAATTTCATCTTCAGCTCCTCGGCCACGGTCTACGGTACGCCGAAGCGCCTGCCGCTGACGGAGGACCAGGGTGTCGGCGTCTGCACGAACCCTTACGGCTGGACCAAGGTTATGATCGAGCGCATCCTGACGGACTACGCCGCGGCCCACCCGGACTTCTCCGCGGTGCTGCTGCGCTACTTCAACCCCGTGGGCGCCCACGAGAGCGGCCTGCTGGGCGAGGCCCCCGACGGCATTCCCAACAATCTGATGCCCTACGTCAGCCAGACGGCTCTGGGGCTCCGGAAGCAGCTCTCCATCTTCGGAAACGACTACCCCACCCCCGACGGCACCGGCGTCCGGGACTACATCCACGTGGTGGATCTGGCCCGGGGCCATCTGGCCGCGGCGGACTACTGTGCCGGGCGCACCGGCGTGGACATCATCAACCTCGGCACGGGCCGGGGCTACAGCGTGCTGGAGCTGGTGGAGACCTTCGAGCGGGTCAACGGCGTGCCGGTGCCCCATGTCTTCGCGCCCCGGCGGCCCGGCGACGTGGCCGCCTGCTATGCGGACGCCGCCAAGGCCGCGCGCCTGCTGGGCTGGCGGGCGGAGAAGACCCTGGAGGATATGTGCCGCGACACCTGGAACTGGCAGAAAAAGAACCCCCAGGGCTACGAGACCGAGCTTTAAACCGCGCGGCGCTTCCGGATTGCGGAAGCGCCGCGGTTATTTTTTTGCGCCCCGGGAAAAAATAATTGAAATTAGGGCTTGCCAAAAACAGGAACCAATGCTATTATGATGTTGAGAAAGATTCCTATTTTAATTTCACCAAAATTCGGGAGGACCAAACGATGCATTGTGTCAGAAACGTAACGAAGGATCTGGTCTGGGTCGGCGCGGACGACCGCCGGCTGGCCATGTTCGAGGGCGTCTACGACGTCCGGGACGGCGTGTCCTACAACTCCTACCTGCTGCTGGACGAGAAGACGGTGCTCTTCGACACGGCGGACCGGGCGGTCTGCGACCAGTTCTTTGAGAACGTCGAGGCGGCGCTGGCGGGCCGGAAGCTCGACTATCTGGTGGTGCAGCACATGGAGCCGGACCACGCGGCCCTGATCCAGGACCTGGTGCTGCGGCACCCGGAGCTGAAGATCCTGTGCAGCCGCATGGCCAAGGGCATGATGGAGCAGTTCTTTACCTTCGACGTCAGCGGCCGCACCCTGGCCATGAAGGAGGGCGATACGCTGGAGACGGGCCGCCACACCCTCACCTTCGTCATGGCCCCCATGGTCCACTGGCCCGAGGTCATGCTGACCTATGACCTGACGGACAAGATCCTCTTCTCCGCCGACGCCTTCGGCACCTTCGGCGCGCTGAACGGCCATCTGTTCAGCGACGAGGTGGACTTCTTCGGCGACTATCTGGACGAGGCACGGCGCTACTACACCAACATCGTCGGCAAGTACGGCGACCAGGTCCAGGCGGTGCTCAAGAAGGCTGCGGGGCTGGAGCTGGCCATGGTCTGTCCGCTGCATGGCTTCGTCTGGCGCAGCCACTTCGGTGACCTCCTGGAGAAGTACCTCCGCTGGAGCAGCTACAAGCCCGAGGAGCAGGGCGTCATGATCGCCTACGCCTCGGTCTACGGCAACACGGAGAACGCCGCGAACCTGCTGGCCTGCCGCCTCGCCGAGCGCGGCGTGACGGTCCGGATGTTCGACGTCTCTGTGACCCCGGCCTCCTATGTCCTGGCCGCTGCCTTCCGGTACAGCCACCTGGTCTTTGCCGCTCCGACCTACAACGCGGGCATCTTCGTCACCATGGAGAACCTGCTCCACGACATCGCCAACCACCAGCTCCGGAACCGCAAGGTGGCCTTCCTGGAGAACGGCAGCTGGGCCCCCACCAGCGGGCGGCAGATGGCGGAGCTGATCCTGCCCCTGCGCGGCATGGAGCAGCTGACGCCCACCGTGTCGCTGCGCTCCTCCGTGAAGCCGGACAAGGCCGCGGAGATCGAGGCCCTGGCCGACGTCATCGCCCGGGACCTGCACCCGGCGGAGGAGCCGGTCAGAGAGACGCCGGAGGTGGAGCCGAACGCCTTCTTCAAGCTGTCCTACGGCCTCTTCGTGGTGACGGCGCAGGACGGCGGCCGCGACACGGGCTGCATCATCAATACCGCTGCCCAGCTCACGGACACCCCCAAGCGCATCACCATCACCGTCAACAAGCAGAACCACACCCACGACGTCATCGCCCAAACCGGCGTGTTCAACCTCTCGGTGCTGACGGAGGAGACGCCCTTCTCCCTCATCCAGCGCTTCGGCTTCCAGAGCGGCCGGGACGCGGACAAGTTCGCGGGCTGGGGCGAGGAGAGCCGCAGCCAGAACGGCCTGCGCTACCTCGGGGCCTACACCAACGCCTTCTTCTCCTGCCGCGTCATCGAGGCCCGGGACTGCGGGACCCACACGCTGTTCATCGCCGACGTGACCGAGGCCCGGGTGCTGAGCGACGCGCCCGCCGTCACCTACGCCTATTACTTCGAGCACATCAAGCCGAAGCCCATCGCCATGGAGGAGAAAAAGGGCTTCGTCTGCAAGGTCTGCGGCTATGTCTACGAGGGCGACACGCTGCCCGAGGACTATATCTGCCCCCTGTGCAAGCACGGCGCGGCGGATTTCGAACGCATCGGCTGAGCTGCAAAGCCCAAAAGCGGACCGGACCCCATCTGATGGGGCCCGGTCCGCTGCGCTTTGGATGTTTTGTGCAAGTTTGCGCCCGCTTCCTTGCAGAATACAGGGCAATTATGCCAAAAATCAGGGAGAATCGGAAAAACCCCTTGGACAGATCACCAAATCTGTGATAAAATCAAGATAATCTTGAAGAATAGGTGGCGGGCGCAATGAAGTTGGAAGGAACGGAAGTCCGGCACAGCCGGTTCGGGACCGGCCGGGTGCTGCGGTGCAACGGGGCCATGCTCTGCGTGGCGTTCCCGGAGGCGGGCGAGAAGCAGTTTCTGTTCCCGGACGCCTTTGAACACTTCCTGAAGGCCGGGGACCCGGTCTGCGCGGCGGAGATCGCGGAGCAGATCATCCTAGATC
>CALICR010000060.1 GCA_938049125.1 uncultured Clostridia bacterium | reverse complement strand
CTCTTCCGATCTCGGACTGTCCTTACGGACCGCAAAGACCGTATCCGGAATGTCCACGAAGAGGATACCCAGCGCATAAGCGCCGCGGACGCGGTTCATCATCTTAATGATGGCCTCCAGCGGATCCTGCTGACCGTTCTCCTGATAATAATACTCCAGCAGTACCGCCACGACCTCCGTGTCGGTCTCGGACTGGAACTCGTAGCCCTTTTTCAGCAGGAATTCCTTGATCTCCGCGTAATTTTCGATGATGCCGTTGTGCACCACGGCGATGGCGCGGTCCTTGGTGTACTGGGGATGGGCATTGACCGTTGAGGGCTCGCCGTGGGTGGCCCAGCGGGTATGGCCGATGCCGCAGGTGCCCGCCACTGCGCGCCCCGAATCTGTCATATCGTCCAGGATCTGGAGGCGGCCCTTGCTCTTGACCACCTCGATCCCGGACGCATTGGCTACGGCGATGCCCGCGGAATCATAGCCGCGGTATTCGAGCTTGGCCAGCCCGTCCAGCAGGATGGGCGCGACCTGCTCCTGTCCAACATAACCAACAATACCACACATAAGTGAATTCCTCCTTCAGTTTGAGTCTCCCGCAGGGGGAGCGGCGCTGTTGTTCGGCGAATTCTCGGGTTCAAAAAGCAGGGAAAGGTCCTTCTCGCGGACCGGCTTCGCGCCGCGCGCCGCCAGGGCTTCCGCCCCCGGGGACCCGTCCGCCAGGACATGGAGCGACGACCAGCCGCCCTCTAAATTGTGGACGGAGCCGCTCCAGGTGCCACCGCGGCCCGGCTGCGGCGCGATGGCCAGCGTCCAGAGGCCCAGCGCATGGATGAGCCGGTTGCGCTCCAGCGCCCGGGCCGAGGTGAATTCCAGCTCCGGGCCGTCCTCGCTCACATAGAGCACGCCGGGGCGGAGGGGGTGGTCCGTCAGCCGGTCCGGCACGACGGCGAGCACGCCGCCGCCTGCCCGGAGGCAGGCCGCCTGGGCCGCCTGATCCGCGCCCCGGGCATTGCCGGAGATGAGCGTAAGGGTATGGCCCGCGGCCAGCCGTCCTACCGTCTCCGCGGCGATCCTGCCCCGGGGCGGCAGCTCCCGGGCCCCGACCACGGCGACGCCGGGCGCGCCCAGCAGGGTCAGATCGCCCCGCAGGAACAGGGCGGGCGGCGCGGCCTCCTGCAGGCGCTGCCGGAGCAGCGGCGGATAGTCCGGCGAGAGCCGGGTGCAGACCCGGATCCCCTGCCGCTCCCAGTCCGCCAGGCGGCGGAGCAGCACGTCCCGGCGGTCCAGCCGCCAGAGGACGCGTTTGGCGGCCTCGGCCGTCAGGCCCATGGCCCGCAGGTCGCCTGCCGTCATCTCCCGGTCCGGCTCCATGGGGAGCGTCTGGGCGCGGATGCAGCGGCAGAGCGTCTGATACTGCGCGTGGGTCAGCGGCTGATAGCCGCCGGGCTCCAGCCGGCAGCAGAGCAGCAGCAGCCCTTCCTCCGCCGCCGTCAACGGAAGCGCCGGCGCGGCGGCTTCGGATTCTCCCGGACCACCTCGGGGATGAGATTGCCGTCGCCGTCAAAGGTCATGGGCTTGATCGTGAAATGGGAATACTTGGCAATCTCCTCCAGCTTGGCCTTCTCGGGGAAGTTGCCGAGGATGGAGAAGGCGACGCCCTTCTTGCGGGCGCGGCCCGTGCGGCCGATGCGGTGGATGTAATACTCGTTCTCCTCGGGCACGTCGTAGTTGATGACGCAGTCCACATCGTCCACGTCGATGCCCCGGGATGCCACGTCCGTGGCGATGAGCACCGGCAGCTTGCCCTGCCGGAAGGCGTTCATGGTCTTCTCCCGGGTGACCTGGCGGATGTCACCATGGATGCAGTCGGCGTCCACCCCGGCGCGGCGCAGGTCATCGGAGAGCCGCTGGCACATATGCTTCGTGTTGCAGAAGAGGATGACGCGCTCCCAGCCCTGGGTGCGCAGCAGGTGGAGCGTCGCCTCCTCCTTGGCGAGGGCGGGCACGACGATGGAATACTGGTCGATGTCCGGGCGGCTCTCAGCCTTGGGCTGGACCGTGATCTCCACCTCGTCGCGCTGGTACATCCAGCTCACCGTCATGACCTCCTGGGAGATGGTGGCGGAGAAGAGGCCGAGGTTCTTGCGGTTCTTGATCTTGTCAATGATATGCGTGACGTCCTTGAAGAAGCCCATGTCGAGCATCCGGTCCGCCTCGTCGAGGATGACCGTCTCGACCTTGTCGAAGCGCACCGTGTGGCGCTTATAGTGGTCCATCAGGCGGCCCGGCGTGGCGACCACGATCTGCGGAAACCGCCCCAGCGCCTTGAGCTGGACATCGATCTTCTGGCCGCCGTAGAGCACGGCGACCCGGATGTTCTTATAGCAGGCCAGCAGGCTGCGCAGCTCGTCGCAGATCTGGATGGCAAGCTCCCGGGTGGGCGCGAGGATCAGCGCCTGAAGATCATCGCGCGACGCGTCGATGTGCTCGATGATCGGGATGCCGAAGGCAAAGGTCTTGCCGGTGCCCGTCGGGGCCTTGGCAATGACGTCCTTCCACTCCATGAGAGGCGGAATGGCTTCCTCCTGGATTTTCGTTGGATATCCGTAGCCTCGCTTCTCCAGCGCGCCGAGGATCTCCTCCGACAGGCCCAGGTCCTGAAATGTCTTTTGTTCTTCCATGGTTCCGTTCCTTTCCGCAGGTCTTATTATTATACCATCCCCATAAGGCGATTGCAACTTGAGAAATGCCATTCTAAAATCACCTCAGAGAAAAAACAGGTTTTTCGCTTCCCCCTTGTGTCCGCGCCGCGTGCTGTGCTATAATGGACGCAGCAAGACAGTGAGGAGGCCTTTCCCCATGAGCATGGCAGACAGGGTTTACATTGAGACCGTCCGGGACATTCTGGACCATGGCGTCAGCGACGCGGACTGCGACGTCCGGCCCCGCTGGGCCGACGGGACCCCGGCCCACACCGTCAAGAAGTTCGGCGTGGTGAACCGCTACGACCTCCGGGAGGAATTCCCCATCATGACGCTCCGGCGGACCTATTATAAGTCCTGCATCGACGAGCTGCTCTGGATCTGGCAGAAGAAGTCCAACCGCGTGGCAGACCTCGGCAGCCACATCTGGGACCAATGGGCCCGGCCCGACGGCACCATCGGCAGGGCCTACGGCTATCAGCTCGGCGTGAAGTACCGCTTCCCCGAGGGCATGGCCGACCAGGTGGACCACGTGCTCCATGAGCTGCGCCATAACCCCGCCAGCCGCCGCATCCTCACAAGCCTCTACAACTTTTCGGATCTCTCGGACATGGCCCTCTACCCCTGCGCCTACTCCATGACCTTCAACGTCTCGGGCCATACGCTGAACGCCATCCTCAACCAGCGGAGCCAGGATATGCTGACGGCCAACAACTGGAACGTCGTGCAGTATGCGATCCTGGTCCACATGATGGCCCGGGCCAGCGGCCTGGAGGCAGGAGAGCTGGTCCACGTCATCGCCGACTGTCACATCTACGACCGCCACATTCCGCTGGTCGAGCGGATGATTGACCGCGTGCCCTACGACGCGCCCACGCTCCGGATCGACCCGGACATCACTGATTTCTACGCCTTCACCAAGGACAGCTTCCAGCTGGAGCACTACCGCTTCCACGACTTCCCTTGGGAGATCCCCGTGGCCATCTGAGCCAAACTCAATTAGGAGATGCACGCCCTATGAATGCCATTGTCAACGTTACCGAGACCTGGGGCATCGGCCAGGACAACCGGCTGCTGCTCACGATCTCCTCCGATCTGCGGCGCTTCCGCCAGCTCACCACCGGCAGCACCGTCATCCTCGGCCGCAAGACCCTGGAGACCTTTCCCGGCGGCCGCCCGCTCCGGGGACGCCGGAACCTCATTCTCTCCGGCAACCCGTCCTTTTACGTGAACGGGGCCACCGTGGTCCACTCCCTCTCGGACCTGCGGGAGGCCGTCCTGCCCGGCGAGCCGCTCTCCGTCATCGGCGGGGCCAGCGTCTACGAGCTGCTGCTGCCCTACTGCGACACGGCCTACGTCACCAAGACCTTCGTAGACCTCCCGGCGGACCGGTTCTTCCCGAACCTCGACACCCTGCCCGGCTGGGAGCTTGAGACCGCCTCCGAGATCCTCGAGGAGGACGGTTGCCGCTTCCAGTATCTCGACTACCGCAACACCGCCCCGCTCCCCTTCTGAGCAAGCAAAACCGCCGTTCCGATCGGAACGGCGGTTTTTCCTTATTTGTAGAGGTCCAGGAACTCCTCCAGGCAGAGGCCGTGCTCCATGATGTAGCCTGCCGCCTCCTTGCCCACATAGCGGAAGTGCCACGGCTCATAAATGATGCCGGTCACGTCCTCCTTGTCCTTGGGATAGCGGACGATGAAGCCGTAATCCTGGCAGTGCTTGCTCATCCACCGGTAGAGCGCCGTGTCCTCCAGGCTGCTGTTTTTCAGCTCGTAATACTGGTCCGTGATGTCGCAGGCGAGACCGGTCTGATGCTCGCTGGTACCGGGGCGGGCCACAATGGCCGCGGCCTCCTCCTCATTTCCGTACTGCTCCACCTTGCGGTTGAAGAGGTAGGCCTGGTTGTTGTAGTCCCGGTAGGCCGAGGAGAGGTAGACCGACAGGCCCTCGGCCCGGGCCGCGGCGATGAAGTCCGTCAGCGGCCCGACGATCCGCTCGTCCACGTCCATGCCCTCCACCTGGGCGAGGGGCGGCGCGTATTCCTCGATGCTATGGCTGCTGTTCGCCAGGATCAGCTCCCAGCTCGCGGGGTCCACGTCCGGCAGGTCCGGCGTCTCCGGCTCCTCCGGGACCGCGGGGGTCTCCGGCTGCACCGGCTCCTCAGGCTGTGCATCGCGGTCCTCCGCCCGGACGACCTGGATGTTCTGCTCCGTCTTCGGCGGAGCGATCTGGTCCGACAGGGGCGTGCCAGCCGGGGCCGCCTCCTTCGCGCCGCAGCCGCAGAGCAGCACGAGCAGCGCCGCCGTCATGATGATGCGCTTCATCCCAGGACCTCCTCCTTTACCTGCCGCAGGGCGGCAATGTGCTCCGGCGTCGTGCCGCAGCAGCCGCCCACCACCGTAGCCCCCGCCTCCATCAGCGCCCGCATGCTCCGGGCGAAGGCCTCGGGGCCCATGGGGTAGACCGCCTGGCCCGTCTTCTCGTCGATGACCGGCATCCCGGCATTGGGCTTGGCGATGATGGGCAGCGAGACGGCATCCCGCAGGTTCCGCACCACGCTTACCAGCTGGTCCGGCCCGCAGGAGCAGTTGACGCCCACGGCATCAGCCCCCAGCGCCTCCAGATCCCGGGCCGTCTCCAGCACGGAGCCGCCAAAATAGAGCATTCCGTCCGCGGAGACGGAGAAGCTGCACAGCACCGGCAGCTCACAGCAGCTCCGGGCCGCCTCCAACGCCGCCAGGCACTCCTGCTGGCCCATCATGGTCTCGATCACGATGGCGTCCACCCCGGCCTCGCAGAGCGCGCCGATCTGCTCACCGTAGATGTCCAGCATCTCCTCATAGGGCAGGTCCGGACGGCCCACGGTGGTCACGTCCCCGGCCACGGGCAGCGCACCCACGGCTGCCCGCGACACGGCAACCAGCCGCCGGTTCAGCTCCGCCACCGGCCCCTTCCGGTAGACGCGGTTCCCCGTGAAGGTCGGGGCGTAGACCAGCTCAGAGCCCGCCGCGGCAAAGCAGCGCTGGAGCGTCTGAAAGACGTCCGGATGCTCCAGCACCCAGTCCTCCGTGGAGACGCCCCGGGGCATCCCGGCCGCCATCAGGTTGCTCCCGTTGGCCCCGTCCAGCAGCAGGCCCCGCCGGGCGCGGGCGCGGAATTCTTCTCTCGTCATCTCTTCTCCTCCGTACAAAGACGCGCTGCGCGGGGCCGCCGGTCCGGATCGGACCGCCTGCACCCCGGCAGCGCGCATATTGTGATTGAATCAGACCGTGGGCTGGTTGGCCGCCTCGATGATCTTGAGGAATTTCTCGGGCACCAGGGACGCGCCGCCGATGAGGCCGCCGTCGATGTCCGGCTGGGCCAGCAGGTCGTAGGCGTTCTTCTCGTTCATGGAGCCGCCGTAGAGGATGGAGGTCGCCCGGGCGATCTTGGAGCCGTAGAGCTTGCGGATGACGCTGCGGATGTTCTCGCAGACCTCCTCGGCCTGCTCCGGCGTCGCGGTGTGGCCCGTGCCGATGGCCCAGATGGGCTCGTAGGCGATGACGACCTTGCGGATGCGGGTCTCATCCACACCGGCCAGCGCAGCCTTGATCTGCATGGTGATCCATTCGTCGGTGATGCCCAGCTCGCGCTGCTCCAGGCTCTCGCCGCAGCAGAGGATGGGGCTCAGCCCGGCCTCCAGGGCCGCCAGGACCTTCCCGTTGACTTCCTTGTCCGTCTCTCCCATGGCGCGGCGCTCGGAGTGGCCGATGATGACGTACTTACACCCGGCGTCCACCAGCATATTGGTGGCGATCTCGCCGGTGTAGGCGCCGGAGGCGTTCTGGTTGCAGTTCTCGGCGCCGATGCCGACGCGGGTCTCCCGCATGGCGCGGACCGCGGCGGGGATGCAGACCGCAGGGACACACAGCGCGATGTCGCACCAGCGGCCCTTGGGCAGCATGGCCTTGAAGGCCGTCATGAATTCCTTGGTCTCGCTGGGCGTCTTGTTCATTTTCCAGTTGCCCGCAATCACGGTTTTTCTGTACTTTCTGTTCATAATGTTCCGTTCCTCTCTATATCGTCATCGTCAAACGAAGGATTCCGATCCTTTCAGCGGTCTTCCAGGCAGGCAATGCCGGGAAGCTCCAGGCCCTCCAGGAATTCCAGAGAAGCACCGCCGCCGGTGGAGATGTGGGTGATCCGGTCCGCGAAGCCCAGCTGCTCGCAGGCCGCGGCGCTGTCGCCGCCGCCGACGATGGTCACGGCATCAGAATCCGCCAGGGCCTGGGCCACGGCGATGGTGCCCTTGGCCAGCGTCGGGTTCTCGAACACGCCCATGGGGCCGTTCCAGACCACGGTCTTGGCCGTCTTGGCCGCCTCTGCAAAGAGCTTGCAGCTCTCCTCGCCGATGTCGAGGCCCTCCATGTCCGCGGGGATCTGATCCGCCGGGACCGTCCGGACCTCCACAGGCCCGTCGATGGGGTCCGGGAAGGACGCCGCAACCACGGTGTCCACGGGCAGCAGAAGCTTGACGCCCTTGGCCTCAGCCTTGGCCATCATGTCCTTGCAGTAGTCGATCTTCTCTGCGTCCAGCAGGGACTTGCCGACGCCATAGCCCTTGGCGGCCAGGAACGTGTAGGCCATGCCGCCGCCGATGATGAGGGTGTCGACCTTCTCCAGCAGGTTGTTGATGACGTTGAGCTTGTCGGAAACCTTGGCGCCGCCGAGGATCGCGACGAACGGGCGAACCGGGTTTTCGACCGCGCTGCCGAGGTATTCAATCTCCTTTTCCATCAGGAAACCGGCGACCGAAACCGGCACATACTTGGTGATCACGGCGGTCGAAGCATGGGCGCGGTGAGCGGTGCCGAACGCGTCGTTGCAGTAGATGTCGCCGTAGGAAGCCAGCTTCTTCGCCAGTTCCTGCTGCTTTTCCTTGAGCTCAGCCTTCTTCGCCTTGAACTCCTCGTCGGACTGGCCTTCCTTCTGCTTGAGCTTGCCCTGTTCTTCCTTGTAGAAGCGGGTGTTTTCGAGCATCAGCACATCGCCCGGCTTCATCGCGGCGACTTCCTTGTCGGCGTTGGCGCAGTCGGCGGCGAACGCGACCGGCTT
>CALICR010000059.1 GCA_938049125.1 uncultured Clostridia bacterium | reverse complement strand
CCGCAGCAGGGCGGTCATGCCGCCGCAGTCCTCCGGGAGCTGCGTCACCTGCGCGCCGCCAGGCCCGGCCAGCCGCAGGAGCTGCCCCGCCGCCTCCCGGGCCGCGTCATAGACCGGCGCGCCGCCCCGGGCGCCGTCCGCCGCCAGCGTCACCGTCAGAGGCCGTCCACGCCGGAGCACCGTGTCCAGGATAGACACCTGGAGACCGGTAAAATCCGTAAAGCCGTCGAGATAGACGTTCTTGTCCGCTATGTAGTCCGACTCCCAGAGGAGCTCGCACAGCCGGTCCAGCTTCCCGGCGGGGTCCGCCTTGCCCGCGGCGCAGACGGCGTCGTAGCTCTCCAGGATGAGACCCAGCTCCTCGAGCTTCTGAGCGAAGGCCCCCTCGAACCGCGCCGCGGCAGCCCGCAGCGCGTCGCCGCTGACGCCGTAATTCTTGAATTCCGCCAGCTGGTCCGCCAGGCGCACGATCAGCTCCGGCTTGCCCCGGGCCGAGGCATAGACCTTGAGCCGCGGCTGGACCTGCTCCAGCGCCAGAGCCAGCGCCGTAAACCGTCCCCCGTCGTCCAGCGCCTCCCGGCAGACGCCGCCGCAGACCGAGAAGACCCGGTCCGCCAGCCGCGTGAAGCTCAGCACCTCGGCGTAGAGGCTGACCGTGTCGCCGCAGCGGGCGCAGAGCTGCCGCTCCGCGTCATGGGAAAACTGCTCCGGCACGATGAGGATCTGTCCGCCCTCCCGCCGTGCGACCGCCGCCGCGATGCGATCCAGCACCGCCTCCGTATTCTTTGCCCGGTTTCGCCCGAGAATCAGCTCCAGCATTGGGCTCCCCCCTGTCTCCGCTCCGTGTCGCACGAACCGTGGGCCCTTTTCGCCTCATGGCTGTGCGGCATTCTTTTTCTATAGTATAGCGGATTTTCGCCGCAGCATCAACCCCGGAGCTTCTCCCGCAGCGATGAGAGCAGCTCCAACAGGAAAAACCGGACCCGGATATCCGGGCTGTCCTCGGTCATGAGCCGCACCTCGCCGCCGCTCAGCCCGGCGGCCACCGCCGTGGTCTCCAGCTCCTCCGCTGTGGCGGCAGTGCAGACCGCCGGGAAGGCCACGCACCACCAGTTGTGCCCCGCTGCTTCGCCGAGGCCGATGCGCAGGGAGAGATAGGTCCCTGCGGGCAGCGAGAAGCTGCCGTAATGCCGGGTCCCGTAGCGCTCCGGCGAGAGGGAGACGGTCACGGGCCGCCCCGTCATGGCCGCCGCCCGCTCCCCTATCTCCTCCGCCGCCCCGGCCAGCTTCGCCGCGGCCTCTTCCCGGCTCGTGCAGTCCGCCGTCAGCGCCTCGATCTCCCCGAGCAGCGCGTCGCGCACCCGCAGCTTTTCCGTTTGGTCCTCCGCAGAATCCGAATTGGCCAGAATGTGCAGCCGAATGACCCGGGCGGCAAGCCGCTGCTGCTCCAGCACCGTTCCCGCCGCCAGCAGCCAAAGCACCGTCAGCAGACAGATATAAGTACAGACCTTTTTCATAAAAAATCACCGCCTATACCCGAAGTATAGACGGTGATCTTCCGATTTAATCAATCCTCTTCCGAATTTGCATTCATGGCGAGGAAGGTCTCGGGCCAGACGCTCCGGAGGGTCTCGCAGGCGTCCATGGCCGTCTCCAGCTTGTCGAAGAGGCCGAAGACCGCGGAGCCGGAGCCGGTCATCTGTGCGCCCAGCGCACCCTCCTGCTTCAGCCGCTGCTTGATGCGGCCGATTTCCGGGACGCGGCGCACGGCCAGCGGCTCGAAGACGTTGTAGAGGTTCCGGGCGATCTGGGAGAGGTTCCGGTTGCGGATGCCGTTCACGACGCGCTTGGTGTCGCCCATGGGCGGGATGCCCTCGCGGTCCAGCTCCTCATACATCTCCCTGGTGGAGAGCGAGGCCTCGGGCTTCACGATGACATAGTAGCACTTCGGCTCATGGAGCACCGGGAAGAGCAGCTGGCCGCGCTCCTCGGTGATGGCGGTGCCGCCGAGGATGCAGAAGGGCACGTCGCTGCCGATTTCCGCGCCGAGGCGGCAGAGCGCGTCCAGCGACAGGGGCTTCCCGAAGTAGATGTCCAGCGCCCGCAGCAAAGCCGCGGCGTCGGTGCTGCCACCGGCAAGGCCCGCGCCCATGGGGATGCGCTTGAGGATGTGGACCGTCAGGCCCTTGGGGTCCTCGCCGGTGGCGGCGAAGAAGCGCTCCGCCGCCTTCCAGCAGAGGTTGTCCTCATTCCGGGGCACGTCGTCCCGGTCCGAATCGATGCACCAGGGCTCGCCGGTGCCGATCTGGATCTCCATATCGTCCCGCAGCGTGATGGCCTGCATGACGGATTCGATGTTGTGGTAGCCGTCCTCCCGCTTTCCCAGCACGTTGAGGAACAGGTTCAGCTTGGCATAGCCGCTGGCATAGAGGGCAGTCACTTGATCTTTCTTCCTTCCAGATAGTAGCGCTTCTCTCTGGCATGGCCCATGGAGAAAGTCTTTCTCGGCAGGATGCCGTCGGCGATGACGCCGCGGAAGAGCTGGCTCTTCTCCATGGCGGGCAGCAGGAAGCCGATGGCGTTGGGCTGGTCAGCCAGGCGGATCAGCTCGTCGTCGTCGTGGATGTAGTCGATCTCACCGGCGTGCTCCTTGAGGTAAGCGTCCAGGAAGCCCTGGAGAACGCCGACGGCCAGCTGGCTCTTGGCCTTGTCGAGATACACGGTGCCGGACTCCTTGCCGATGTACCACTTCACGGGGAAGCCGCCCTCAGCGCAGGCGTTCTCCTCCAGGGCCTTCAGCAGGGCCTTGGGGTCGGTCTCGGTGATGACGCGGTGAATGGGCTCGAAGACCTGGGCCTCGTCGTGGATGTTCTCCAGCTCAACCAGAGCATAGCGGGCGGGATGGTTCGAGAGGTCCTCGCCGGGATGCTGGGCCTTCAGCTCCTCGTAGCAGGACTTGGCGGTGGCCAGGGAGTGGTTGCCGTCGCCGACGGCGAAGACCATGGGCACGCCGGGCAGGTCCTTGTACTTCTCGCCGACGGTGGCGGAGTAGTGCTCGAGGGTCTTGTTGAACTCGTCGACGTCCGCGCCGTCCACGAGCCAGCCGGTGATGTGGCCGCCCTTCTCCATGAGGTCGAAGTCATAGAGCTTCTTGAGGCGGTTCTTCTTGGCGGCGATGGGCTCGATGAGGACCTTATCGTGGTCGTCGCAAAGCATCAGAATGTGGGGCAGCTCGATGGGAGCGTTGCGGCGGACGCGCTGACGGGGCGGGATGCGCTCCACGACGGTACGCTCGGTGGCGCGGATGGCGGAGGTGGAGCCGGTGGAGTAGTCATAGGCGTCCAGATCGACCATGCCGACAAGGCCCTTGCGGATGGAGCCGTTCTCCAGGGTGCGCTCCACGTAGACCAGGCTGTTGGGATAAGTCGTGAAGATGTCGTTCTTAATGTAGGAGGCCATGGTCTCGTTGATGACCGCGGTGTGCTCCGCTTCCTTCTCGGTGCCCAGCTCGGCCTCAGGGAGGATCAGGTTGATGGTGGAGGGGGCGTCGCCCGCGTTCTTGCGGACCCGGTCCCAGTAATCCTTGTCGGAGGTGAACTGGTCACAGGCGATGACGGCCCACTTCTCCATGTCGCCGGTCTTCGGCAGCAGAATATCCGCAGGTAAAAAAGCGTTCATAGTAGATCAACCTTTCTTCTGTTTTTATGGACGCGCCCGTAGCCCGCCCGGTCTTCCATCCTGATT
>CALICR010000058.1 GCA_938049125.1 uncultured Clostridia bacterium | reverse complement strand
CAGACGTGTGCTCTTCCGATCTTGAGCCTGAATCCGATCATCCCCGTGGGGAAGCAGATCGAGGAGGCGCTGCTGCTCCATACGAAGCTGACCAAGGAGGAACGTAGCCGTAAGGTGGACGAGATGCTGCGTTCCGTTGGGCTCCAGCCGGAGCGGAAGCATGAATATCCGCATCAGTTTTCCGGCGGTATGAAGCAGCGCATCGTGATCGCCATTGCGCTGGCGTGCAGCCCGGACCTGCTCCTGGCGGACGAGCCGACCACGGCGCTGGATGTGACGATCCAGGCCCAGGTCCTCCAGATGATGAACGAGCTGAAAAAGAAATATCAGACGGGAATGATCCTCATCACCCACGATCTGGGCGTTGTGGCGCAGACCTGCGACAAGGTCGCCATCATGTACGCAGGCCGGATCGTGGAGACGGGGACAGCGAAGGACATCTACGAGGGCGCGGCCCACCATCCCTACACCGAGGGACTGTTTCACTCCATCCCGGAGATGAGCAAGGATTCGGACCGGCTCCAGCCCATTCCCGGCCTGATGCCGGACCCGATGGTCCAAAGCCCGGGGTGCAGCTTCAGCGACCGCTGCCCCTATGCGGAAGCGCGGTGCCGGGAGAACCGTCCGGGCGACTATTACGACGGAACGCATATGATCTCTTGCTTCCGCAATGCGGGGGCGGCGGAAACGACGGGAGGGCAGTAAATGAAGGAAGAAAAAGATCTGCTCCTGGAGACGAAGGACCTTGTGAAGTATTTTAAGACCAGCCGCGGCGCGCTCCATGCGGTGGACCATGTGGACCTGTCGATCCCGGCCAGGCGGACGCTGGGCGTCGTGGGAGAATCCGGGTGCGGAAAGTCCACGCTGGGGCGAACGATCCTCCGGCTCGTGGAGCCGACATCCGGCAGCGTCCGGTTCCATGGCGAGGATATCACGGCCTATGGGGAAAAGCAGATGCGGGAGGCGCGCCGGAAGCTCCAGATGATTTTCCAGGACCCCTATGCCAGTCTGAATCCGCGGAAGACAGTCAGCGAGCTGATCGAGGATCCGCTGAAGGTCTACCGTGTCCCGAAGTCGGAGCGGGCGGACAAGGTGCGGGAGCTGATGGACGTCGTGGGCCTGTCCCAGCGCTTTGCGCACGCCTATCCCCATGAGCTGGACGGTGGCCGCCGCCAGCGCATCGGCATTGCCCGGGCACTGTCGCTGGACCCGGAGTTCATCGTCTGCGACGAGCCAGTGTCGGCGCTGGACGTCTCCATCCAGGCGCAGATCCTGAATCTGCTGATGGACCTGCAGCGGGACCGGGGACTGACCTATCTGTTTATCACCCATGATCTCTCGGTGGTACGGCATATCTCGGATGAGATTATCGTGATGTACCTCGGCGTGGTCGTGGAGCGGGCACCGTCCAGGGAGCTGTTTGCCCATCCGCTGCATCCCTATACCCGGGAGCTGATTCGCTCCATCCCGGCGCCGGATCTGGATCCGGCTCACCGGCTGGTCAATAGTCTTCGCGGCGAGGTCTCAGACCCCATCGATCCGCCGGCCCGCTGCCGCTTTGCCCCTCGCTGCAACCATTGCAGTGAGGCGTGCCTCGGGAAAAACCCGAAGCTGACGGACATGGGCGGCGCGCACTTCGTTGCCTGCGCGCTGTATGAAACGAACGTATGACATACCGGCATGAGGGGGGAGAACGCATGAAAAAATTCATCAATAAACCGGAAAATTTCATTGACGAGATGCTGGAGGGCCTGTATCTGGCCTTCCCGGAGCAGGTCTGCTGTGTGGACGGTGACCTGCGGGCGCTGGTGCGGACAGAGCGGGTGCCGGGCAAGGTCGGTATCGCCACCGGCGGCGGCAGCGGACACCTGCCGCTGTTCCTCGGCTATGTTGGGGCAGGGATGCTGGACGGGTGCAGCGTCGGCGACGTGTTCCAGTCCTCCGGCGCGGACCAGATGCTGGCGGTGACCCGGGCTGTCGATTCCGGCGCGGGCGTCCTCTACATCTACGGTAACTACAACGGCGACAAGCTCAACTTCCGTCTCGCCGCGGAGATGGCGGAATTCGAGCACGACATCCGCGTGACCCATGTCATCGGGCGGGACGATGTCTCCGCGGATGATCCGGCGCTGCGCCGGGGCGTCGCAGGCATCTTCTTCGTCTACAAGTGCGCCGGTGCGGCGGCGGACGAGAGGATGGACCTTGACCAGGTGACGGCCATCGCCCAGCGTGCCGCGGACAACGTCCGGAGCATGGGCGTCGGTCTGTCGCCCTGCATCGTGCCTCGGGTTGGTCACCCGAGCTTCACCCTGGGCGAGGGCGAGATGGAGCTGGGCATGGGCATCCACGGTGAGCCGGGCGTCCGCCGCGGGCCGCTGCTTCCGGCGGACGAGGTGGTAGACGAGATCCTGGAGAAGCTGCTGGCGGACCTGCCGGTCGAACCGGGCGGGGAGGTTGCCGTATTGGTCAACGGGCTCGGCGCGACGCCGCTGGAGGAGCAGTTCGTTCTCTTCCGCCGCATCCATGAGGTCCTGACGGAGAAGGGCATCCGGATCGTCAAGGTCTATGTGGGCGAGTTTGCGACATCCATGGAGATGGCGGGCATGTCCATCTCGCTGTTCCGACTGGATGCGGAGTTGAAGCGGCTGCTGGCAAAGCCCGCCGCCACACCCTTCTGGAGCCAGGGCCAGCTCGCTCTGTGAGAGGAGAGAAAACGGATGATTTGTATCGAAACGAAGCACTGGCGGCGGGTCTTCTCGGCCTGGGCGGACATCATGCGGGAGAACCGGGACTATCTCATCGAGCTGGACGGCGTGGCCGGGGACAGCGATCTCGGGCTGACCATGACGGACGGCTTCGCGGCGGCCCGGGATGCGGTGCTGGATTTTGAGGGAGACGACGCGGGACGGCTGCTCTACACCGGCGGAAAGGCCATCATGCGCCACGCGCCCTCCAGCCTGGGCACGCTGCTGGGCAGTGGCTTTCTGGAGGCGGGCAAGCGCCTGAAGGGTCGGGAGGCGCTGCCGCTGGACGAGGCATATCGGCTCTTTGAAGCCATTGAGGAGAACATTATGGCCCGCGGCGGCGCGAAGGTCGGAGAGAAGACGTTCCTCGACGGCATCGATCCGGCGGTCCGGGCGCTCCGGACGGCGGACTGGAGCGCCGGTGCGGCGGAGCCGCTGCGTGCCGCGGCCCAGGCGGCCCGGGACGGCGCGGCGCACACCCGGGACCTTATCGCCCGCCATGGCCGCATGGCCATCCGCGGCGAGGCGTCCCTGGGGATGCTGGACCCCGGCGCTGTCGTCGCCGCCCTGTTGGTCACCGCCTTCGCGGACACGCTTGCGGTACAGCTTTGACGGAACAGAAAACGCCCTCGAACCGTGGTACGGACGCGGTTCGGGGGCGTATTCTTTAGAGGATCGGCCTCAGAGGACCTCGGCGGTGCCGGTTTTTTGGTAGCGGACGAGGTCTTTATCCTGGAGGATGCCGTCGAGAAGGGCGAAGTAGGCCTCCTTGCTGGGGTAGAGGGGCTGGTAGGCGGCGACGGTCTCCTTTGCCAGGGCGGCGTCGTGCTCGAGCAGGCGGGCGAGGAGGGCGAGCTGGCCGGCGGCGGACTGGACGCAGGCACACTCGGGGTCCGTGATGCGGAAGTCCTCGCCGTGGGCACGGCCTGCCGCGCCGCCGATGTGGGGGTGGAGGACCGGCATGAGGCAGCCGACGTCGCCCATGTCCGTGCAGCCGCAGCTCCAGACGTCCGTATGCCGGACCTCGTCCTCGCCCAGCAGCTCCGCCATGACGGCGCAGGCGGCGCGGCTCAGGGTCGGGTCGTTGAACTGGGGCGCGTAGCCGGGGCGGTCGTGGACCGTGA
>CALICR010000057.1 GCA_938049125.1 uncultured Clostridia bacterium | reverse complement strand
GGATGACCGGGACCGCGAGATCAGCGAATTCCAGCCCGAGGAATACTGGACGCTGGACGCCGTGCTGAAGACCGCGGGCGGCGAGACCTTCAAGGCGGCCTACTATGGCCGGGACGGCAAGAAGGCCGAGCCGAAGACCGAGGCCGAGGTGGAGGCCATCCAGCAGGAGCTGCGCGGCCTGCCCTTCCGGGTGGACAGCGTCAAGCGCGCCGGAAAGCAGCGCGCCCCCGCGCCCCCCTTCACCACCTCCACCATGCAGCAGGAGGCGTCCTATAAGCTGAACATGACGCCGCGGCGCACCATGTCCGTGGCCCAGCAGCTCTACGAGGGCGTGGACATCTCCGGCGAGGGCACCGTGGGCCTCATCACCTATATGAGAACGGACTCCCTGCGCATCAGCGCCGAGGCCCAGCGGGCCGCGGACAAGCTGATCCGGGACCGCTTCGGCGACGACTATGCGCCGGAGAAGCCGCGGCAGTACAAGACGAAGGCCGGGGCCCAGGACGCCCACGAGGCCATCCGCCCCAGCAATGTGTTCCTGACGCCGGAGCGTGTGCGCGCGGACCTGGCACCGGACCAGTATAAGCTCTACCGCCTCATCTGGCACCGCTTCGTGGCGAGTCAGATGGAGAACGCGCGCTACGACAGCCTCAGCGTCGCCATCGCCGCCGGGGCCCACAGCTTCCGCGCCAGCGCCAGCAAGCTCCGCTTCCCCGGCTACCAGGCCGTCTACGACGACAGCCAGGACGAGGGCAGGGAGGAAAAGAAGGGCCCGGCCCTGCCGGAGCTGAGCGAGGGCGAGCAGCTGACGCCCTGCGGCTTCGAGCCGCTCCAGCACTTCACCCAGCCTCCTGCCCACTATACGGAGGCCAGCCTCATCCGCGCCATGGAGGAGCAGGGCATCGGCCGCCCCTCCACCTATGCCCCTACGGTGTCCACGATCCTGGACCGCCGCTATGTGAAGAAGGACGGCAAGAGCCTCCTCATCACGAACCTGGGCGAGAGTGTGACGCGGTGGATGAAGCGCTATTTCGCCAACATCGAGGACCTGAAATTCACGGCCAACATGGAACGCCAGCTCGACGAGGTCGAGGAGGGCAGCGTGGCCTGGAAGGACATCCTGCGCGGCTTCTACGGCCCCTTTGCCAAGCAGGTGGAGAATGCGGCGGAGGGTGAGCGCGAGCCCATCGAGCCGGTGGTGAGCGACGAGGTTTAGATCGGAAGAGCACACGTCTGAA
>CALICR010000056.1 GCA_938049125.1 uncultured Clostridia bacterium | reverse complement strand
AGCGTCGTGGACGTGCTGCGCCTGGCTCTGGAGCAGCGGGGCGTCCAGGTGGAGACGGGCTGCGAGGTCACGGCCCTCAGCTTCCGGGACGGGGCCTTCTTCGCCGAAACGGCCCAGCGCCGCTTTGCCGCAGACCGGGTCATCGTAGCCTGCGGCGGCGCGGCGGGCGGCAAGCTCGGCGGCGGCGACGCGGGCTACCGGCTCCTCGCGGGCTTCGGCCACCGCTGCACGGCCCTCCATCCGGCGCTGGTGCAGCTCCGGACCGACCCCACCTGGGTCCGGTCCCTCAAGGGCGTCCGGGCTGAGGCCGGGGTCCGGCTTCTCTGCGGCGGGGACCTGCGGGCCGAAAGCCGCGGAGAGGTGCAGTTCACCGAGTACGGCCTGAGCGGTCCCGCTGTCTTTGAAATTTCCCGTGCCGCCTCCACGGGCAGCGGCCCCATGGCCGTCGTGCTGGACCTGCTGCCGCCCATGGATGAGGCGTCTTTGTCGCATTTTCTGGAGGACCGCACCCGCTGGAACCCGGCACTGACCATGGAGAACCTGCTGACGGGCCTGCTCCAGAACCGGTTGGGCCGCACCGTGGTCCGCGCCTGCGGCTATGCCTTTGAGCAGCCATTGAAGCGTCTGGACCGCCGCGGCTGCCGCGCCGTCGCCCATGCCGTCAAGGACTTCCGGCTCCCGCTGCTGGGCACACTGGGCATGGACCAGGCCCAGGTCACCGCCGGGGGCGTCCGGACCGACGAATTCGACCCAGTGACCCTGGAGAGCCGCCTTCAGCCGGGCCTCTACGCCTGCGGCGAGGTGCTGGACATCGACGGGGACTGCGGCGGCTGGAACCTCCAGTGGGCCTGGTCCTCGGGCCGCGCCGCAGGCCTAGGAGAGGAGGGACGGCCATGATCCGCATCCGGGATATTTCCCTCCGCCCCGGCGAGGGCGAAGCGCAGCTTTTGCAGGCGGCAGCCCGGCTGCTCCAGTGCAGCCCCAGGGACATTCTCCGCCTCCAGGTCGTCCGCCGCTCCGTGGACGCGCGGAAAAAGACGGACGTCCGCATCATCTATACGGTGGACGCCGCCGTCCGCGGCGACGAGTACCGCCGCATCGCCCGGGCCAAAAGTCCGAAGGTCACAAAGGCGCAGTACCGCCCCTACCGGCTCCCCGTTCCGGAAGCGGTCCCGGCGCGCCGTCCCGTGGTGGTGGGCTTCGGCCCCGGCGGGATGTTCGCCGCGCTGATCCTGGCCGAGGCCGGACTGCGGCCCCTGGTGCTGGAGCGCGGCAGCGACGCCGAGACCCGCCGCTGGAAGGTGGACCGCTTCTGGGAGACCGGCGAGCTGGACCCCGGCTGCAACGTGCAGTTCGGTGAGGGCGGCGCGGGCACCTTCTCCGACGGCAAGCTCAACACGGGCACAAAGGACGACCGCATCGGCTTCGTGCTGGAGCAGCTCGTGCACTTCGGCGCACCGGCAGCCATTCTCGCCGACGCCAAGCCCCACATCGGCACGGACATTCTCATCCATGTGGTCCAGGCCCTGCGCCGCCGCGTCATCGAGCTGGGCGGCAGCGTGGAATTCGACGCCCGGGTGACGGGCCTCGGCACGGCGGAGGGGGCCGTCTCCTCCGTCACCTGGGAGCAGGGCGGCACGGTCCGCGAGACGCTCTGTGACCGCCTCATCCTGGCCATCGGCCACAGCGCCCGGGACACGTTCCGGATGCTCCTGGGTCTCGGCGTACCCATGGAGCCGAAGCCCTTCTCCATGGGCGTGCGCATCGAGCACCCCCAGCACCGCATCGACGAGAGCCAGTACGGCGGCTTCGCCGGGCACCCGGCCCTGCCCGCTGCGGACTACAAGCTGAACTGCCGACTGCCCGACGGCACCTCTGCCTATACCTTCTGCATGTGCCCCGGCGGCTACGTCGTGGCCGCGGCCTCGGAGCCGGGCGGCGTCGTCACCAACGGCATGAGCTACTCGGGCCGCAGCGGAGAGAATGCCAACGCTGCCCTCCTCGTCACGCTCCAGCCCGCCGACTTCCCCTATGAGGGTCCCCTGGGCGGGTCTGTCTGGCAGCGGGAGATCGAGGAGGCTGCCTTCCGTGCCGGAGGCAGATCGGAAGAGCACACGTCTGAACTCC
>CALICR010000055.1 GCA_938049125.1 uncultured Clostridia bacterium | reverse complement strand
GTCACATCCTTGCCGCCGATGGTCATCGTGAGGGTATAGTCATAAGCATCCGTTTCAAGATTGTCGTGCGAAAAGGTGAAATCCTCACCATAACGTGCGAAGTCCGCAACCGTAATGTCCGTCTTGCCGCTGCCGGTCACGGTGACGGGATACTGCTTGCCCTTCTTCGTGGCGGTGATGACGATGCTGCCGGTGACGTTCTTCACGGTGTAGGTGCCGTCGCCGTTGTCGACGACCTCGACGTCCGCGCCGCCCATAGTGGAGCCGGTGAAGGTGAAGTCATAGTTCTTGTCCTTCGCGGTGAAGGTGTAGTCCTGATTCGGCTCGGCAACGGGCGCGCCGTCAAAGTCGGCGGGCAGGGTCACATCGTAGCCCTTGACGGTGATCCTGGCTTCCGCGTTCTCGATCGTGGCGTCGGGCGCGTTCGCGCCGGCGTTCGCACTCTCGTCGATCTTCGCCGCGGTCAGCGTGACGACGGCTTCGCCGGTGGTCTTGGTGGTGAATGCCAGCTTGAAGGCTTCGCCCAGCGCCTTGTCCGCGCCGAAGCCGAGGATGCGGAGGGTGCCGGCGTTGTCGCTGACGGTGTAGGCGGCGTCGATGGTGGAGGCATCCTTGTTGAAGCTCAGCTTGTCAGCATCATAGGTGAAGGTCATATCGAGCGCGTTGAAGTTGGTGTAGCCGGTCGCGCCGACATTGACGGTGACGTTTGCATTGTCGCCGCAGGTGACGCTCTGGGTCGTGGGGGTCAGGGACGCGGTGTATGCCTTGACCTCCTCAGGCTTGACCGTAACGGAGATCGTGCCGTTCTCGACCTTGCCGTTGTCGGGCATGGAGAAATCCTTGAGCATGATGCTCTCCTGCTCGGCAACGAACTGCGCCGTCTGCTCGGTGACGTCCGCCTTGGCGGTGAAGGTCACGGTGCAGAGCGCGCCGGCGGGCAGGGTCTGACCCATGCTTGTGGCGTCCATGGTGGAGAGGTTGACATAGGTGCCGGTGGCGTTCGTCTTGACCTTGCTCATGGTGACGGTCGGTGCGCCGGCGCCGGTCTCACAGGACGTTGCATCAAAGAGATTGGCGTTGAAATAGAGCTTATAGGCGACGGTGATCGTGTCGGCGATCGCCTCGTCGAGGCTCAGCGTGACCTTGACGGTCTCGCCCGCGTGGACCAGCGTCTTGTCCGCGCTCGGGGTGACGGTGGCCGCAAGCGCGGTCGCCGTCATCGAGAACACAAGCACAAAGGCCAGCAGGATGGATACAAATTTTTTCATGATTTGGTGTTACCTCCTTGGTTACTTCGCCGCGGGGAAGGAATCCAGCGTGCCGTTGTAGTACGCATAGATCATCGCGGCATCCACATTGGTGATCTCGCCGTCGCCGTTGACGTCGGCAAGCGCGATCTGTGCTTCGGTCAACTCGAGCGTGCTGTTGTACGCAGCGTAGACCATGGCGGCATCGACGTTGGTGACTTCGCCGTCTTGGTTGACGTCGCCGAGCTGGATGGGCACCTCCGCCACGGTGATGGTGGAGAGGCTCATGATGATCGGGCTGCTGCCGTCTTCGATGTCCGCAGCAGGCATGAATGCGGTGAGCAGGTAGGTGCCCGCCTGCGCGATCTTGAAGGTGACGGTGCCGTCCTCGCCGGTCACTGCGCCGTCGAGCTTGCTGACTGCGCCGGTCTCGGCATTCACAAGGGCAAGCTGGGCGTCGGCGATCGCCGCGCCGGCTGCGATCATGGCGGCTTCATCCTTGTAGGTATAGCCCATCATTGCCATGGTGCCGTTCAGCGTGAGGGTGACGTCCTGTCCTGCCGTGGCGGTCAGGCTGCGGGTGTAGGCGCCGTCCTGGAGGAACCACGCGTACTCGTCGGAGTAGTAGCTGCCGTCCTGATAGACGAAGAACTCAAGGGAGTCGCCGTCCTGCAGCGGCATGTTGTTGATGAGGTAGCCGTTGTAGCCGCCGCCGTATGCAGCAGGCGTGCCGTCGTGCGGGAAGACGTTGTTCACGAAGAAGCCGCACGCATAGGTCTTTTCGCCGAAGATCATGGAGATCGTGCCGGTGTTGGAAACCTTGAGCAGCTCGGAAGCCGTCTCGGGCGTGAACGCCTCGCCGAAGATCAGCTCATGCGCCTTGACCAGAACGTCGAGCGGGGAGATTGCATCGGTGTAAGCCACCTGATCGGTGAAGCCGTAGGATTCCGCGAGGTTGGAGGTGACTTCCACGTTGTACTGGGGCGCCATGAGGAAGCTGCCCGCCATCTGTGCGGTGAAGCTGACAGCGCTGGTCACAGGCGCCGGAAGCTGCCATGCGAGAACCGGGTAGCCATTGTTGATGTTCCCGCTGTCGTCCACAAAGGCTGCGCCGAGGGTGGATGCAAGCGCCTTCAGCTCGTCTGCCGTCTTGGCAGTGCCCTTGCCGGTGATGCCGTACTTGCTGCTTTCTCCGCTCACGGTGCCATTGAGGTAATAGCTGTTGACATAGTGGGCTTCCGTCATATCGGCAGAGAGTGCGCCGACATAGGAGGCCGCGCCGCCGCTGCCGGTGACCTTCGCCGTGCTGTAGCAGTTTGTGAGCGTTGCGCCCGCGGTGTTGATGAAGCCGCCGCCGCAGATGCCGCCGAGGTAGCACTCGTTCGCGGAGGTCGTGGTGATCGTGCCGGTTGCGTAGCAGTCGGTAATGATCGCGCCGCTCGGGACATAGCCCGCGATGCCGCCGCCATGCTTCTTGCTGGTGACGTTGACGGTGCTGAAGCACTTCTCAATGGTCGCGCCGCTGTACATATAGGCAACGATGCCGGCTGCGCGCGCATTGGATTTCGCGTTGCTGACCACATTGCCGGTCACGCCGAGGTTCTTCACGCTCGCGCCGTTCTGGAGATACACGATCAGCGCGCTGGAGCTGGCGGTGCAGTAGAGGTTGCGGATGACGTGACCCTGACCGTCAAGGGAGCCGTAGAGCTTTTCCATCGGCGTCCACTGATGACCGGCAAGCTCAATGTCCGCCGTCAGCTTGGCGCTGGACTTGCTGCCGTTCTGCGCGAACCATGCAAGCTCTGCCGCAGTGCCGATGAGGTAGGTGCCGTCCGCGTCCTTGGCAGGCTCCGTGGCAGCCGTGCCGTCCCAGGCGTTTTCGCCCGCCTTGGGCATTGCATCTGCCGCTACCGTCAGAATGCCGTCCACGACCTTGTCCGCATCGGCGGAGCCGAGGGCGAAGCTGCCGTGGGTGGTCACATAGCCGTCCTTGGTCAGCGTGTAGCTGTAGGTGCCGTAGCCGAGGGTGAAGGCGCCGGTCTCGTTCGCTTCGATTACGTTGCCGTCCTTATCCGTGATGGAGACAGCCACGCCGTCGATGGACGCGCCGGTCTCATCCTTGACCGCCAGCTTGACCTGATAGGTGACTTTGCGGGAGACCGGAATGGTCACGTCCGCATAGTGGTTCATGTAGTAGTTGACCGTGACGGCGTTGAAGTTGGTGCCGACGCCGGTGTCGGTCATGCCGTACAGGAAGGCGAAGGGGTTCGCCGCGCTGTACATGGAGCCGTAGGTGTAGCCGTTCGTCAGCGTGCAGTCCGCCGTCTCCGCGCCCTCTGCAAATTCGAGGTCTGCCGGGATGGTGACGGTGACGGAGGCGTTGTCCATGCGCTGGTACTGCCCCAGCGTGCCCTCGAACTTGTTCTCGCCGATGTAGTAGGTCGGCTTGAAGAGCGTCGGGTTGAAGATGCCGGAGATCTTGTTGACCGCGCGGAACATGCCGTCAAAGCGCACCTTGGCCTGATCGCCGGGCATGATCGCCTCGCCGGGGTTGGAGACGTTCTCATAGGTGATCGCGACCTGCGCCGCGCGCACGAGACGATAGGAAACGCCGGTGGAGTCGGTCATCCGGATGATGACGGTGCCGCCCTTGCCGTTGCCGATCTCCTTGAAGCCCTTGAGGGGGATGCTGTAGCGTCCGTCCTCGCCAGCCGCAGCGGTAAAGTAGCCGGTCTGGAGGATCTGCATCGCATCGTTCGCGGAAACAAAGGAATACTCGACATTGACATCGCCGGTCGCGTTCACTGCGAAGTCGAGCGCCGGGTCGGTCTCGTCCGCGCCGTAGAACCAGGTGTCGTAGTTGTAGTCCCAGTCGGAGGAACGGGTGGTGGTCGCGCCCGGCGCGATGTTGTAATCCACGTCCGCATCCGCGGTGCCGTGGGTCACGCCGGTGCCGCCGACGACGATGACGCCGACGCGGCTCGGGTTCGTTGCCGGGAAGACGCCGCCGTGAGAGCTGGAGGCGAAGGTCGTTGCGCCGTCCTTGACGCTCGCCGTGGAGACGTTCACGCTGTCATAGTAGACGGCGAGGACGGAATCCTGCGTGCCGGGGGTGACGTCCGCCCAGTTTGCGGTGGTGTTGCCGCCGTTGACGGTCTCAAAGTTGGCGTCGCCGGCGAGCACGCTCCAATGGTAGTCCGGCTCGACCATGATGTTGCCGGCATCGGAGTTGATGATCTGCCAGTGGCGGTAGGCACGCACGCGGGTGGTGCCGCTGATCGCCTCATAGCCCTTCGGATCGAGGTTGATCTGGAGGTCGGCTTCATCGCGTTTGATGACCTGCGTGCCGAGGCCGCTGCGGTCATGGGAGGCCTTGCCGGTGGCGTCGCCCGCGGCAAAGGTGAAGTCCAGCGACGCGCTGGCGTTCTGACTGGCGATCCAGCCGGACTTGGTCACATAGGTGCCGGTCGGGTCGGTGAGGCGCCAGGTGTAGTTGCCGTTGCCCTTGGAGATCTCATAGACAGCGGTCTTGGTGCCGTCTTCATGGACCGTCCAGCGGTCTGCGTTGTCTGTGCCCTCGATGCCCGCCGGGTCGACCTCCGTGGTGTTGAAGTTGTTCCACTGGAAGTAGAGACCGAAGTCATACTCCTGCGGGACCGTGATCGTCAGCTCGACTGCCGTGTTGATGTTCACCGTCTTGGTGGCAGCACGGTAGCTCGGCTGGAAGGTCTGGTTGATGTTCTGGGTGAAGATGTAGCCCTCGATGTCCGGGTAGCCGTAGCTGTTGTACAGGCAGGCGTTGCCGGCTGCATAGAGCATCGTGGGATAGTAGGCGTAGCTGCCCTTCTGGTAGGCGGTGCCCATCGTGCAGCTCGTCTTCATGATCGGGCAGTCCACGCGGACATGGTACTCGTCCGCCGTGAAGTAGGTGTTGTCCGTCTTTCTGCTGCTGGTGTAGAAGGAGACGCACTGCAGATAGAGGTTCGTGCCGCCGCCGGTCAGACCGTCCACGTTCGTGTCGGTCGGCAGATCGAGGAACATGCCGCCGAGCGCAACGTCATACGCGCCGGTGTCGGCGTTCCTGGCGAACGCGCGGTAGCCGTAGCGGCCCGCGGGCAGGGAGGCGTAGAACATCTGGTAGTTGTTCACCAGCTTGCCCTGCGCGACATCGTATGCCTCCTCGCCTTCCGGCGCGTTGGTCGTGAAGTTGCTGTAGAGGAAGGGGTTTACGATCTCGTCGCCGAGGATCTCGTTGCCCTGGCTGTCGGTCTCGACGTTGTAGAGCTTGATGATCGGGTAATTGCCGTTGTAGTCCTGACCGACATAGAACGTGAAGTCCATCGTCGGGGTGTCCTCAACGGTCAGCGTCAGCGTCCAGGTGTCGTTCGAGAAGTGAACGCCGTCGTGGGAGGCGTAGAAGCGGTAGACATAGGTGCCCGCCGTGTTCTCCGTCAGCTGGATTGTGGTCGCGCCGAACAGAGAATCGGAGAAGCTCTGCTTCTCGCCGAAGCTCTGACCGCCGTCGGTGGAGCGCTCGTAGTAGTAGTTCTTTACGCCGAGCGTCTGTCCCTCGACCGGATCGAAGACCTTTCCGGTCTGCAGGTCGGAGAGCAGGTATGCCATACCGGTCTTGACCTTGCCGGTGGATTCCGCCGGGTAGTCCGCCTTGCGGGTCGGGACCGCGACTTCCTGCGCCAGCTCTGCCTTGCAGCGGTCGCACTTGCCGTCGCCGTTCTCATCGATGCAGTCCTCGACCGTGGGACCGGCAATGACCTCATTGCAGTCGAGGCAGGTCGTGGTCATGGTATGCGTGCCGTCGTCGTTGGGCACATAATTGGTCCCGCGGGTCGCATGCTCGCAGGAAGCCGCAAACTCGAAGGCGATGCCATAGATGGGAACCGGCTCAAAGGACTCGCCATCATACGCCATGATCTTCAGGAAGTCCGTCACGCCGTCGCCATTGACGTCAAGGGAGACCGCCTTTGCTTCCTTCGCGTAATCCGCCTGACTGATCAGCTGCATCCCCTTGTCCGTGCTGTTGATGCAGAAGACCTCGCTGTCAAAGCTGAGATCGACGCTCTTTGTGCCTGCGGGGATCGTCACGGTGTAGAGATCCACATAGGCTGGGGTTGAGGTGTCCGCGTAATTCGGAACCTCATACCCGTTTTCCGTCTTGGTGACAGCCGTCTGCGCTTTGCCGTCCACAGAGACGGTAAAGCCCGTTGTGCTGTCTGCTGCCACGATCTGCATCGGCAGCATGGTAAATACCATGCAGATCGCAAGCAGCCATGCGAACAATCGTTTTTTCATGCTTGTTTCATTCCTCCTGTCATTCTTTCTTTATTTTTTTATTTTCCAATCTCATCAAACGAGCCGAGCGTCCCGTTATAATAAGAATAGATCAGCGCTGCATCCAGATTTGTGACCTTGCCGTCCTTGTTGACGTCTGCCGCCGCACGCTGTGCATCGGTCATCGCAAAGGTACCGTTGTAGGCGGCATAGGTCAGCGCCGCGTCCAGATTGGTGACCTTGCCGTCGCCGTTGACGTCGCCGAGCAGAATCTGCGGTTCCGGCGTGTCCGCTTCCCACACGAGGAGCGGATGCTCCGTGCCGGCTGCAAAGACCGCGCTCTCGCTGCCGCTGTTCGTGTTCAGCAGGGTCACAAAGTCCGCGGAGGCGAAGTCCGCTGCCGTCTTGGCGATGGAGGTATCCGACGCGCCGGAGGGAACTGCGCCGATGCCCTTGGCCGCGGTGCCGGTCAGATAGTAGAGGTTCTCGCGCGTGCCATAGTTTGCATACAGCTTGCCGATCAGCGCGCCGCGGTTGGTCGCCGTGCCCGACGTGACCGTGCCCGCATTGAAGCAGTTCTTGATGACCGCCTTGCCGCCGGACTTGCTGCTGGCGCCCAGATAGCCGACCAGACCGCCGAAGCTCTGAGAGGCGGTGCCCGCCGAGTAGTTCGTCACATCGCCCGCATTGTAGCAGTTGAGGAGCTGGTTGGAGGGTGCAGCGCTGCTCGACACCGCGTTGCCCACGAGACCGCCGACATAGCAGGTGATGGAGCCGGGCGTCACATCGATGCTGCCGCTGTTGCAGCACTGCTCCAGCTTGCTCTGCGCGGCTTTGCCAACAATACCGCCCGCATGGATGCCGTTGCCGCTGCCCGTCAGGGTAAGCGTCAGCGTGCCGGAGGTGCCGCAGCGCAGCAGCGT
>CALICR010000054.1 GCA_938049125.1 uncultured Clostridia bacterium | reverse complement strand
CATATCGCCTACATGGGGGGCTTTTTGTGCTGTCCGCACTAACTGGAGCAGTTCATCGTTCCGGCGGAGGGATTTTTTCGGGTTTTCACCAGGTGGGCAGGGTGTCGCGGGTGAAGTGGTAGCCGTATTCGCGGTCCTGAAAGGGCTCGGTGAAGGAGGCCATGACGGAGACCGGCTCCCGGCCCACGTAGAGATGGGCGGTGTCGCCGATGGTCTGGGCGCGGAAGGCGGCGCAGCCGGGGATGCGCTCCTCGGTCTGCACGACGGTGACGGAGGAGGCGGGGATGAACAGCCCGTGGAGCAGCACCATGGGCGAGATGCCGAGAAGATAGCCCAGCATGACGCAGCTGACGCCCAGGTGGCAGAAGCATACCAGTATCGCGTCCCGGGCGGCGGTGTCGTCCACGTGGTAGTAGTTGTGGTGGCGATGGTAGCCGTAGGAGGCGAGGAGGGCGTCGAGGCCGCCGGAGACGCGGGCGAACTGCGCCTCCGCCGCCGTGCCCCGGAGCAGGGGGGCCTCGGTCCAGCGGTCCTTGCTGTAGAGCTCCGGCTGCTCCGTCCAGACCTCCGGGTACATATCCCAGCAGGTGGCGGTGCGGCGGTTGACCACGTTGTAGGCCTCGACGGGGAATTCCTGGAGCCAGTCCAGGATGACGGCGTTCCGCCTGCAGGCCTCCAGCGACGGCTGCGAGGTGTGCCGGGCGCGGCCCAGCGGCGAGCAGTAGAAGCGGGTCACGTCCCACTGCTGCACCCGCGGGGCCAGCAGCCGGGCCTCCTTCCAGCCCTTTTCCGTGATGGTGTTGTGCGCATAGTCCGGTTCCGCGTGGCGGATGAAGATCAGTCGCATGGGAATTCCTCATTTCTCTCTTGGATGCAGGCTCAGGAGGCGAGACGGGCGCTCAGGTCGCCGGTCAGGCTCGTGGAGGCCTGGACGTTGTTCAGGATCAGCGCATCGGTGATGCCGTACTCGGCGATGAGGGCGGCGGCGCTCTCCGTCTCGCTGCGGATGTCCACGACGACCACCGTGTCGTAGTAGTCGAGGAGGAAGGGCACGAAGGCGTTGCCGTAGGACTCCTTGAAGACCAGCAGATTCCGGCCCGTCGCGTTGTCCGTCTCCAGCACCGTGAGGGCGTTGTCGCCGCAGAGAAAGGCCGAGGCGTAGGCGCTGGTCTCCGTGTTCAGCGCGTCGCCGCTCACAAAGTCGCCGCCGTTGCGATAGCGCATGGTGTAGGAGGCTGCGGGCAGGTGGCAGACCGTGTAGTCCGGATTTGCCTTCAGGCAGTCCGGGGGCGCGGCGCAGAAGCTGTAGAGCGAGCCGACGTAGCCGGTCTGCACCGTGGTCTCATAGGAGCCGAGCTGCCGCGGCACGATGCCGTTGGCCCGGCAGTAGGCCGCCGAGGCGTAGTAGGCGCCGAGGGAGGTCCAGTGGTGGTCCGTGCGGTAGAAGAGGTATTCGCCGCTGTGGGCCGCCATCAGGCTCTCCGCGTCCACGGCGGTGACGCCGTCCCGGAGCAGGGCGTAGGTGGAGGAGATGAAGGCGCGCTGGTTCTCCGCCTGGTTTTCATAGCCCGCCGGGGCATGGTAGGCGCAGCTCTTGGGGACGAGCAGGGCGCTGACGTGCAGACCTTGGTAGCGGTCCGCGAAGCCGTTCACGGCGTCGGCCCAGGCCGGGGAGCCTGTGGGGTCCATGGAGAAGTACTCCAGCGCGTAGTCGCCGCAGACCAGCACATTGCCGGAATAGTAGGCCTCGATATTGTTATGATAGTGGGCGTCCCGGACCGTCTCGTCGATGCAGGCGGAGGGATCCGCGCCCGCGGGCAGGGCCATGGTGACGCCGCAGCGGGCGCAGACCGTCGGAGCCAGCTCCGCCGTGACCGGCGCGGCCTCGTGGCCCAGGGCGGGCTGGAGCACCTCGCCGCAGCGGAGGCAGAGCTGATCGTCGATGCAGCTGGGCTCCGGGCCCGGCTCATGGGCGGCGGGGATCAGAACGGCGCCGCAGACGGTGCAGGTGACGTCCTCGGTGCAGGACGCCTCGCCGGAGGGCGTGTGGTCCGTAGGCTCCGCGAGGACCTTACCGCAGACGGTGCAGGTCTGGGCGGCCTGGCAGGTGGCCTCGGGACCGGGGATGTGGGCCGTGGGGGCGGAGAGCTGGACGCCGCAGCGGGCACAGTGCGAGCCTGCCTCGCAGTCCTCCAGCACCTCCTCGTGGCCCAGCGCAGGGGCGAGCACCTCGCCGCACTTCGTGCAGGTCTGGGCCGTCTCGCAGGTGGCGGCGGGGCCGGGCACGTGTTCGCAGACGGCGGCAGGCTCTCCGCCGCAGGCACAGAGCAGCAGGAGCAGGGCCGCGAGCAGGGAAAGCGTCAGTCGTTTCATGGAATTCTCCTTTCATCGGCGGACCCGAGGGCGGCGGACACCAGGTCCAGCTCCTCGGGGATGAGACAGTTCGGAAAATCAGGATCGCTTAAGCGGGCGCGGATCTCCGCAAGGGGGAACCAGCGCACGGCCTCGACCTCCTCCCGCTGGAGCCGGAGGCTGTCCGGGCGGACGTCGCGGCGGAGCAGGTAGACGGCGGCCAGCTCATGGTCCGCAAAGGGCGCGCCGTGGAATTTCCCGCGGAAGCAGCGGCGGAGAAAGCCGAGGAAGCGCAGGTCTCCCGGTGCGGCGGCGAGGCCCAGCTCCTCGGAAAGCTCCCGCAGGGCACTCTCGAGGAACTCGCTCCCGGCGGGCAGATGCCCGGCAGAGGAGATGTCCCAGCAGCCGGGGTAGGCGTCCTTGTCCCGGCTGCGCAGCTGGAGCAGCAGCTCCGGTCCCGCATCGCCGGATCGGGCAAGCCAGACGTGGGCGGTGCCGTGCAGGTCGCCGTCCCGGTGGACCAGCGTCCGCGCCTTGACCTGGCCGGTCACGCGGCCCGCCTCGTCCCGCAGGTCAAAATATTCCTCCATGGCGTCACCCCCGTGTTTTCCTATCTTACAGCGATTTCCCGGTGAGCGCAAGAGAAAAATGATTTGGATTTTCCTCTTGCAAAACGGAAAATCTATAGTAGAATGCTGACAGGAGGTGAGCTTTATGAAGCTGCAACTGGACCCGAATCAGGCCTACGCGGTTGCCCTGGAGGGCGGCGGCGCCAAGGGGGCCTATCAGATCGGCGCCTGGCGGGCGCTCCGGGAGGCGGGCATCCGCATCAGCGCCGTCTCCGGCACCTCGGTGGGCGCGCTCAACGGCGCGCTGATGGTGCAGGGCGACCTGGAGAAGGCCGAGGAGATCTGGCGGAACATCCGGTTTTCCCAGGTCATGGATGTCAACGACGAGGATATGAAAAACCTCCTCTCCCTGAATCTCCGGGACATCGACTGGCGGAACCAGCTGGAATTTCTCAAAAAGACGCTGCTGAACCGCGGCCTCGACGTGACGCCGCTGCGCCAGTGGATGGCGGAGCTGGTGGACGAGAACGCCATCCGAAATTCGGAGACCGAATTTTACATCCAGACCTTTTCCCTCAGCGACCGCAAGGAGCTGGAGCTGCGGGCCAAGGACCTGAAGGAGCCGGGCGAGATCACGGATATGCTGCTGGCCAGCGCCTATTTCCCGGCCTTCCGCAACGAGGCCCTCGGCGGCAAGCGCTACGCCGACGGCGGCCTCCAGGATGTCATCCCGCTCCACGTGCTGGTGGAGAACGGCTACCGCGACATTATCGCCATCCGGCTCTACGGCGTGGGGCTGGAGCGGTCCTTCCGGGTGCCGAGCTATGTGGATATCCACATGGTGCTGCCGACCCGGGACCTGGGCGGCACGCTGGAGTTCGAGAGCGGGCAGAGCCGGAAGAACCTCCGCACGGGCTACTACGACGCCAAGCGGATGCTCTACGGCCTCAGCGGAAATCAGTATTATATCGACCGGGAGTGGACCGAGGAGGATGCCTATGCCTTCCTGGTGCGCTACCTGAGCCGGTATTTGAAGGACTATGAGCAGAGCTTCACGCTGATGGAGCTGAACGAAAGGTTCCTGCCGCGGCTGCGCAAGAGCCTCGACTGCAAGGGCGGCGACTACTACGCCCTGGCCCTGGCGGCGCTGGAGCGCGCGGCGGAGGAGGCGGGCATCGAGCCCTTCGCCGTCTATACCGAGGCGGAGCTGCTGAAATTACTCGAAAAGGACTACGGCCCCGAGGCGGGCCGGTTCCCGAAGTTTCTCACCAAAGCGCTGATGTTCCGCACGTCCTTCGTCCGGAGCAAAAAGCTCTGGAAGCGAGGGCAGAACTGAATTCTTTCAAAGGAGTGTAAATTATGGCAAGCAATACGGACCTCCGGCTGAGAAACGCCGTGATCTACTCCATCTATATCCGGAACCACACCGCCGAGGGCACGTTCCGGGCCGCGGAGGCGGACCTGCCCCGCATCCGGGAGCTGGGCACCGACATCGTCTGGCTCATGCCCATCCACCCCATCGGCGTGCTGGGCCGGAAGGGGAGCCTCGGCTGCCCCTATGCGAACCGGGACTACCGCACTGTCAACCCGGAGTACGGGACCCTGGAGGACTTCATCCACTTCGTGGACACGGTCCACAGCCTCGGCATGAAGTGCATCATCGACGTGGTCTACAATCACACGTCCAAGGATTCGACGCTCTGTGCGGCGCATCCGGAGTTTTTCTACCATAAACCGGACGGGGACTTCGGCAACCGCTTCGGCGACTGGAGCGACGTCAACGACCTCGACTACAGCGCCCCGGCCCTCTGGGACTACCAGCTGGAGAGCCTCTGCTACTGGGCGCAATGGGTGGACGGCTTCCGCTGCGACGTGGCGTCGCTGGTGCCGCTCCGGTTCTGGGAGCGGGCGCGGGCGGCGGTCGAGGCCGTGCGGCCCGGCTGCATCTGGCTGGCGGAGACGGTCCATGCCTCCTTCAACCGCGACGCCCGGCGGCTGGGGCTGCCCGCCGCCACGGACAGCGAGGCCTACGCCGCTTTCGACCTCGAGTACGACTACGACATCCGCGAGGCCCTGGACGACTACTGGGCGGGCCGCGGCTGCCTCTCCACCTATGCGAAGCTCCTGAGCCAGCAGGAGGCTGTCTATCCCTCGAACTACATCAAGCTGCGCTGCCTCGAGAATCACGACCAGCCGCGCATCACCTCCCGGTATCAGGATCCGCAGATCCTGCGGAACTGGAACGCGTTCCTCTTCTTCCAGAAAGGCGCGACGCTGCTCTACGCCGGCGAGGAGCGCTGCGACGCGAACCAGCCCAGCCTCTTCGACAAGGACCCGGTCCGTTGGGACGGGCCGGACATCTCCGACGAGCTGCGGCGGCTCATCCGCATGAAGAAGGCGTACTTCCCGGCAGACGGCTGGTTTGAAGCTGCCGCCGACGACGGGACAGGTACCGTGACCGCGACGTTCGGCAGCGCGGAGACGGAGCTGGTGGGCGTCTTCTTCCTGGAGGGCGGCGTCCACGGGGCGGCGGTCCCGGCGGAGGACGGGACCTACGAGGACCTGCTCCGCGGCGGCACCGTTACTGTGCTTGGCGGCCGGATCGAGGGCTGCGGCGAGCCGGTCATCTTCCGGAAAAAGTGACGAAAAATGC
>CALICR010000053.1 GCA_938049125.1 uncultured Clostridia bacterium | reverse complement strand
GCTGCGGCTGGGAGGTCCGGGGCGATTTCTTCGCCTGGGACTACGAGATCACGGACCCGACGGGCCGCACCGTCGCCGCGGTCTCCAAGCAGCTGCTCCGGATGACGGACACCTATGAGATCGACGTCGCGGACCCCGCGGACGCGCTGCTCGCACTGATGGTCGTGCTGGCCATCGACGCGGAGAAGTGCTCCCGGGGCGACCACTGAGGTTGCGCCATGCTGGAATCCCTGCGTGAACAGTTTGACCGTGTCGTAGTCTTCGACACCGAGACCACCGGCGTCCGCCATCAGTCCGATGAGATCATCGAGGTCGGCATTCTCTGCGCCTCCTTCGATGCCGCCGGTCCGGAGCCGGAGATGGAGGACGACCTTCTCATCCGCCTCTCGCCCGGGCGGACCCTGCCGCCCTTCATTGTGAACCTGACGGGCATCACCGACGAGATGCTGCGGGAAAACGGCGTGGAGAAGGACGCCGCCTGCCGCCGCCTGCTGGAGTTCCTGGACGGGGATCGGACGCTGCTCGTGGCCTACAACGCCCAGTTCGACCTCTGCTTCCTCTACTATTTTTTACAGCGTTTCGGCTGCGCCGGGGCGCTCCGCGGCGTCCGGATGCTGGACGCCATGACGGTCTACAAGGACCGCCGCCCCTATCCCCACAAGCTGCAAAACGCCATCGACGCCTACGGCCTCCTGACCCAGAACACCCACCGGGCCGTGGACGACGCCCGGGCCACCCTGGAGCTGCTCTACGCTATGGCGGAGGAGCGGGACGACCTTGGCCGCTACGTCAACCTCTTTGGCTTCAATCCGAAGTACGGCGCGCCGAAGCCGCGGATCGCTTCGATCCGCTACGTGCCCCAGGGCTACCAGGAGACGCAGCCTCTCTACGAAAAAGCGGCGGAGCCTGCCGCCGCAGGAACATAACGCCTCTGCCGATGCAGAGAGATGCTGGGAGGAACCATTTTTGAGGATTGCCGTCATCACCGGAGCCAGCTCCGGCATGGGAAAGGAATTCGTCCGGCAGGCCGTGCTGAACGACGTATTTGATGAGATCTGGGCCATCGCCCGGAACAAGGAGCGCCTCGCGGCGCTCCAGGAGCTGGTGCCGAACTGCCGCATCCGGCCCCTGTCGCTGGACCTGTCGGACCCGGCGGCGCTGGAGACCTACGGGATGCTGCTGGAGCAGGAGCAGCCCGAGGTGGCCCTGCTGATCAACGCCAGCGGCTTCGCCCGCTTCGGCCCCGTGGAGGACATCGGGCCGGAGGAGTCGGCGAACATGATCGAGCTGAACTGCCGCGCCCTCACCGTCCTGACGGAGAAGACGCTGCCCTATATGAAGCAGGGCGGGAAGATCGTGGAGATTGCCTCGGTGGCGGCCTATCAGCCCGTGCCCTACATCACGGTCTACGCCGCTACGAAGGCCTATGTGCTCAGCTACGCCCGGGCGCTGAACGTGGAGCTGCGGAGCCGCGGCATCCGCGTCCTGGCCGTGTGCCCCTATTGGACGAACAGCCGCTTCTTTGACCGGGCGCAGCCCGCGGGCGAGAAGAAGTGGATCAGCAAGTTCACCGTGATGCTGGAGCCTGCGGACGTGGTGCGCAAGGCGCTCCATGACCTCTATTATACAAAGAAGGACGTCTCCATCCTCGGCCCCCAGGTGCGCGCCCAGGTCTACGCCACGAAGCTGCTGCCGCACCGGTTGGTCATGGACGTCTTCCTGCGCCAGCAGAAGCTCCGCTGAGCCCAAGGAACCATCCGTTCCCGTCCCGCATAGAATGGAGGAAGGAGGGGATGGGATGGTTCTCACGGCGATCGTTTCTCTGCTGGCCGCGCTGGGGCTGGTGCTGCTCGTCTGGTGCCTCACTGGGGCCTGGCTGCTGCCGTCGGGCGGCTCTGGCTACAGCGTCCGCTTTCCGGACGGGAGCGAGGAGAGCTGGCGCAGCGTCCGGGCCGGGCTGTTCCTGCTGCGGAGCGGCCTCAGCCGCCAGACGCTTTTCCTGGTGGACTGCGGTCTTTCGGCGGCCCAGCGGCGGCAGCTGGCGCAGCTCTGCGCCGACAGTCCCGCCGTCCGGCTGCTGACACCGGAGGAATGGGACGAATACCAAGAGAGGGAGAGGCAATTTCGTGTATCGGGACCGTGAAGAGATTTTAGAGGGGACCGTCTGCGGCGTCATTTTCCAGAACGCGGAGAACGGCTATACGGTGCTGCGCCTTCGCTGCGGGGATGGCGAGACCGTGACCGTGGTGGGTACCATCCCCATGAGCGTGGTGGGGGAGCGGCTGATGATCACCGGCCGCTGGAGCACCCACCCGTCCCACGGCCGCCAGTTCGAGGCGGAGTTCTTGGAGCGACTCATGCCGGAGACGGAGCAGGAAATTCTGACCTACCTCTCGTCCCGGGTCCTCAAGGGCGTCGGCCCGAAGACGGCAGAGCGCATCGTGGCCGCCTTCGGCCGGAATTCCCTGGACGTGCTGGAGCAGACGCCGGAGCGCCTCGCGGAGCTGCCGGGCATCTCGCCCGCCAAGGCCCGGGAGATCGGCGAGGCCTTCCGCCGCCAGGTGGGCATCCGGCGGCTCATGGAGTTCCTGATGGCCCACGGCCTTCCGGCGGAGCTGGCCATGCGGCTCTACCGCGTCTACGGCCCCGAGTCCGAGCAGGCGCTGCGGGAGAACCCCTACGTGCTGGCGGACCCGCTCTACGGCGCGGACTTCACCGCCGTGGACCAGTTCGCCCTGGATCTCGGGCTGGAGGGCGACGACCCGCGCCGGGTGGAGGCGGGCGTGCTCTTCGAGCTGACGCATAACCTGAGTCGCGGTCACACCTTCCTCCCGCGTCCGAAGCTGCGTGAGGCCACAGCCCAGCTGCTGGACCTGACGGCGGAGCAGGCCGAGGCGGCCATGGTCCGCCTGACGGAGAACGGGCGGATGGAATGCGACCGCATCGCGGGCCTCGACGCCTGCTACCTGCCGCGGCTCTACGAGGCCGAGACGGAGACCGCTGCGCGGCTGGCCAAGATGGCCGGGACGGCGCTGGAGCCGCCCCGGGACCTTGTATCCCTGATCCGCCGGGCAGAGCAGGCACAGGGCATCGCCTACGCCGAAGCCCAGAAGGACGCCATCCGCCAGGCCCTCAGCCACCAGGTGCTCATCGTCACCGGCGGCCCCGGCACCGGCAAGACCACGACCCTCGGCGGCATTCTGCAGGTTTTCGACCTGCTGGGCCTCAAGACCCAGCTCGCCGCGCCCACAGGCCGGGCGGCCAAGCGCCTCTCGGAGCTGACGGGCCGCGAGGCGGCCACCATCCACCGGATGCTGGAGGTCCAGTTCAGCGAGGAAACCGGCGAGATGGTTTTCGCCCACGACGAGAGCGACCCGCTCAAGGCCGACGCCATGATCGTGGACGAGGTGTCCATGGTGGACGTGCTGCTGATGCAGGCGCTGCTGCGGGCGCTGCCCGAGGACTGCCGCCTGATCCTGGTGGGCGACCCGGACCAGCTGCCCTCCGTCGGTCCGGGCAACCTCTTTTCTGACCTCATCCGCAGCGGCCGCATCGCCGCCGTGCGCCTGACGGAGATCTTCCGCCAGGCCCGGGAGAGCCTCATCGTCATGAACGCCCACGCCGTCAACCGCGGCGAACCGCCGGTGCTGACGGTCAAAAATAAGGATTTCTTCTTCCTGCGCCGGACGGACCCGACCAAGGCCGTGGAGACCATCCGGGACCTGTGCAGCCGCCGCCTGCCCGACAACATGGGCATCCCCGCCGAGGAAATTCAGGTCCTCAGTCCCACGCGCCGCTATGAGACGGGCACCCGCTCGCTGAACCTGGTGCTCCAGCAGGCCCTCAATCCGCCCGCCCCCGGAAAAAAAGAGAAGGCCGTCGGAGATTTTTCCTTCCGCGAGGGCGATCGGGTGATGCAAATCCGGAACAACTATGATATAATATGGAAACGGACCGGCGGCCTCGGAGCCGGGACCGGCATTTTCAACGGCGACGTCGGGCGGATTATGTCCCTGGACTTTGCCCAGGAGACGGCGACCATCGTCTTCGACGACCGCGAGGCGGTCTACGGCTTCGACCTTCTGCCGGAGCTGGAGCTGGCCTATGCCATGACCGTCCACAAGAGCCAGGGCAGCGAGTACCGCGCCGTGGTCCTTGCGGCCCTCCAGGGCTCGCCCTACCTCCTGACGCGCAGCATCCTCTACACGGCCATCACCCGGGCGCGGGAGCTGCTCATCGTGGTGGGGGACGAGCATACCCTCGCCTATATGACGGAGAACGACCGCCAGTCCCGCCGCTACAGCGGCCTCAAGCTGCGGCTGGAGCAGGCGCCATGAAGCTGCTGGACGCCGTGCTCGACCTCCTGTTCCCGCCGAAGTGCATCTTCTGCGGGAAGCTGCTCCGCCGCCCCGGCGATGCGGTCTGTCCGAACTGCCGCGCGGACCTGCCGGAGAACTCCCACCCGAAGCCGGTGCGGTTCACCGAGGGCTGCGACGCGCCGCTTCGCTATAAGGGCGTGGTGCGCAGCTCACTGCTGCGCTTCAAGTTCGGCGGGCGGCCCTTCTACGC
>CALICR010000052.1 GCA_938049125.1 uncultured Clostridia bacterium | reverse complement strand
CCCTCGCGCGCATCCGCTGCGAGTCGGGCTTCGGGGCCTGGCTCCTGAAGGAGGGCGGCGACCCGGAGCGCCTCTGGCTCCTGGACCAGCTGGCGGCCCGGGAGCGGACCCCCGCCGGGTTCCTCGCGCGGCTTGCGCGCCTCGGCGACCTGCTGCGCACCGGCGGCGACCCCGGCTGCCCCTTCGTGCTCAGCACGATCCACAACAGCAAGGGCCTCGAGTACGCCCGGGTCGTGGTCATGGACGCCGTGGACGGCATTCTGCCCTCGTCGCCCCCGCCCGCCCAGGTCCGGGACCCGGCGGAGCGCCCCGCGGCCCTGCGGGCCTACGAGGAGGAGCGGCGGCTCTTCTACGTCGCCGTCACCCGGGCGAAGGACGAGCTTTTGCTCCTTCGCTACGGCGCAGAGACCCCCTCCGGCTTCCTCACCCAGTTTCTCCCCGAGGCCCCCGCCCCGCAGAGGACCCCGGCCGCTGCGCCCCGCGCCGCCCTCACCCCCGCCGAAGCGGCGGCCCTCGAGACCGCCCTCCGCACCCCCGGCGCCCGCCTCATCCACAAGACCTTCGGCCCCGGCGCCCTCCAGTCGGTCACCGGCCGCCTCGCCCAGATCGCCTTCGACGACGGCCGGGCCCGCACGCTGGACCTCGCCTTCTGCCAAGCCCGCGGAATGCTGAAAGCCGAACCCTGACCGCCTCCGCCCCTCTCAGTCCCCTGCGGTGACAGCTCTCCCAAAGGGAGAGCCAAGGGGCGGTGCGGTGAGCCACGCTTGCCTCTCCCTCCGGGAGAGGTGGCCGGGCGAAGCGAGGTCGGAGAGGGCCGAAACGCAGACAAACGCCTTTGTCCGCCTTGCTTCTTGCAATTTCGCCCGTCCGGCGGTATAGTAGTCCGTGATTCCGCCGGGCCTGCGTCCCGGCCCGCAAGGAGGACCCTCTATGGACATCAAGCTCATCGCTCTGGACCTGGACGGCACGCTGCTGCTGCCGGACAAGTCCCTTTCGCCGCGGAACCGCGCCGCGCTGACCGCCGCCGCGGACCGGGGCATCCACATCGTGCCCACCACGGGCCGCCTCTTCGCGGGCCTGCCGGAGGTCGTCCGGAACCTTCCCTTCGTGCGCTACGCCGTCACCGTCAACGGCGGCCAGGTCGAGGACGCCCGCTCCGGCGAGGTCCTCCACAGCGCCCGCATCCCCCTGGACCTCGCCATGGAGGTCTACGCCTACCTCGACACCCTGCCCGTCATCTACGACTGCTACGTCGGCGGCGAGGCCTTCATCCCCGCGCCGTTCTATGACCGCATGGGCGAGTTTATGTACGACGACCCCCACAATCTCGCCATGACCCGCGCCCTCCGGAAGCCCGTGGACGACTTCAAGGGCCTGCTCCTCCGGCGCGGCGAGCCGCTCCAGAAGCTCCAGTGCTTCGTGGTGGACCCGGCGGACCGCCCGGCCATCATGGACGAGCTGCGCCGCCGCTTCCCCGGGCTGGACGTCACCTGGTCCCTGCCCCATAACATCGAGGTCGGCGCCGCCGCCGCCCGGAAGGGCGAGGCCCTGCGCTTCCTCTGCTCGTACCTCGGCTTCACGCTGGCAAACGCCGCCGCCTTCGGCGACGGACCCAACGACGTCTCCATGCTCTCCGCCGCCGGGGCGGGCGTGGCCATGGGCAACGCCGTCCCCGAGGCCCTGGCCGCCGCCAAGTACCGCACCGCTCCCAACACCGAGGACGGCGTGGCCCGGTTCGTCGAGCAGTATATCCTCTGACCCCGCCGCCCCCGGGCCTCCCCGGGGGCGTTTCGCACAGAATTTACTTTATTTTAAGAATCCGGTTGAAATATTCATAATTTTCGGATATGATAGAGTTATCAAAAAATCTCTGCCGGGCTCCGGCCCGCAGGTTAAAACTGAACTGCCTGAAAAGGAGGAGCGAACCGCTATGGTGAAGGTGATTTTAGGAGACAAGGGCTCCGGCAACACGAAGGAACTCATGAGCGCAATTGGAGAGGCCCTCGCGCGGGAGTCCGGCAGCCTCGTCTGCATCGAAAAGGGCTCGGACCTGACCTACGACGTGGACTACCGCGTCCGTCTGATCAACGCCACGGATTACGGCATGGAGGGCTTCGTGTTCCTGCGGGGCTTCCTGTCCGGCCTGCACGGCGGCAACTTTGACCTCTCGCACATCTTCATCGACAGCCTCTATAAGGTCGCGGGCAGCCGCGATCAGGTGGAAGCCGAGCGCTTCCTCGACTGGTGCGCCGACTTCGGCGAGCGCAACTCCGTCCACTTCACCATCTCCGTGACGGACGATCCCGCCCTGGCCTCCTACGGCATCAAGAAATACTGCTGAAAAAAGCGGACGCTCCGTTCCCCCGGGAACGGAGCGTTTTTTGTGCCAGTTGCGCCGGTTTTGCGGCCCCGGGCCGGATTTTTCCTTGCGCTCCGGGTCTTTGTCCGGTATGATATAGGAAAAACGCACAGGGAGGCGGCCCCATGGACACGAAATTTTATCAAAAATTGGCAGAGGCGCACCGCGCCGAGATCCTGGCTGCGGAGCAGTGGATCTGGAAGCACCCGGAGACGGGCTTCAAGGAATGGGAGACCTCCGCCTACCTCGCCGCGGCCTTCGAGCAGGCGGGCTACGCCCTCACCAGGGCCGGGGACATCCCGGGCTTCTACACGGACCTCGACACGGGCCGCCCCGGCCCGAAGGTCCTCGTCATGGCGGAGCTGGATGCCCTGGTCCTGCCGAACCACTTCGCCGCCGTGAACGGCAACGCCCACGCCTGCGGCCACCACGCCCAGTGCGCGGCCCTGCTGGGCCTGGCGCTGGCCCTCCGGGAGCCGGGCGCGCTGGACGGCCTCTCCGGGTCCGTCCGCCTCATGGCCGTCCCGGCGGAGGAGCTGATCGAGATCGAATTCCGCGACGAGCTGCGCCGCAAGGGCACCATCCGCTACCTCGGCGGCAAGACGGAGTTCATCGCCCGGGGCTACCTCGACGGGGTCGACCTCGCGTTCCTCTTCCACACGGGCACCCAGGATTACGGCTTCGACTGCCACCGCGGGGGCAACGGCTGCGTGGCCAAGACGGCGCACTACAAGGGCGTCGCGGCCCACGCCGGCGGGCAGCCCCACGAGGGCGTCAACGCCCTCTATGCCGCGTCCCTGGGCCTCCAGGCCGTCAACGCCATCCGCGAGACGCTGCGGGACGACGACCACATCCGCATCCACCCCATCCTGACCGCCGGGGGCAGCTGCGTCAACATCATCCCCGACGAGGCGATGCTTGAGAGCTACGTCCGCGGCGCGTCCATCCCGGCCATCCTCGAAGCGAACCGGAAGGTGAACCGGGCGCTGGCCGCCGGGGCCCTGGCCCTCGGGGCCACGGTCACGGTCCACGACCGCCCCGGCTACGCGCCCCAGTTCAACGACCCGACCCTGAAGATCGGAAGAGCGTCGTGTAGGGAAAG
>CALICR010000051.1 GCA_938049125.1 uncultured Clostridia bacterium | reverse complement strand
ACGGATTCGGATGTAAAAACTCTCTTTGTCATGTCAGATTCCTTTCTTTTCTCGCGGAAAACGAAACGCGCGCCGGTTTTCGGCGCGCGTGAAGCCTCGTTTCCTCATCTTTCGATCGCTGCCGCCGGATTTGGCACCTTGCTGATGCAGGTTGCCGGGCTTCATCGGGCCGTTCCCTCCGCCGCTCTTGATAAGGTTATTCAATTGCGTATTGATTATAGCAGAAAATTTCCGCTTGTCAACGGGAAATTCCCGGAAAAACCGGATCTTTTCAGACCTCCCAGCCGCCGAGGTAGGCCACCTGGGCCTCGGTCAGGTGGTCGATGCGGAGGCCCATGCCCCGCAGCTTCATGAGGGACACGGCATCGTCGATCTCCGCGGGCACCTCGTAGACACGCTTTTGGAGGCCCTCGCCGTGCTTCGCCAGGTATTCGAGGGAGAGGGCCTGGATGGCAAAGCTCATGTCCATGATCTCCGCCGGGTGGCCATTGCCCGAGGCCAGATTGACGAGCCGCCCCTCGGCCAGCAGGTTGAGCACCCGCCCATCGGGCAGCTCGTAGCCCACGATATCCTGCCGCCGCGGATAGACCCGCACGGCCATTTGCGCCAGCTCCTCGCCGTTGACCTCGACGTTGAAGTGCCCGGCGTTGGCCAGGAAGGCGTTGTGCTTCATGACGGCAAAGTGCCGGGCCGTGATAACGTCGCGGCAGCCGGTGGTGGTGATAAAGAGGTCGCCCTCCTCCGCCGCCTCATCCATGGGCAGCACGCGGCAGCCGTCCATCGTGGCCTCCAGGGCCTTAATGGGGTCAATCTCCGTGACGATGACATTCGCGCCCATGCCCTTGGCCCGCATGGCGACGCCGCGGCCGCACCAGCCGTAGCCCGCCACGACCACGGTCTTGCCCGCCACCAGCAGGTTCGTGGTGTGCATGATGGCGTCCCAAACGGACTGGCCCGTGCCATACTTATTATCATAGTAGTGCTTGCACTTGGCGTCGTTGACGTCCATCATGGGGAATGGCAGCATACCCGCCTTCTCCCGGGCGCGGAGGCGGTGGATGCCCGTGGTCGTCTCCTCAGCGCCGCCGAGGATGCGGTCGCCTAAGGCGCGGTCCGTGCCGGTCAGCAGCTCCAGGAGGTCGCCGCCGTCGTCGATGATGAGGTCGGGATGGCAGCCAAGGGCCGAGCGCAGCAGCGAGCGGTACTCCTCCGCCGTGACGCCGTAGACGGCGTAGGTGGCGATGCCCAGCGAGTCGAGGCCCGCAGCCACATCGTCCTGGGTGGACAGCGGATTGCAGCCCGTGGCGTGGACCTCCGCGCCGCCGGCGGCCAGGCAGGTGGCGAGGTAGGCCGTCTTGGCCTCCATGTGGATGGACATGGTGATCTTTTTGCCCGCAAACGGCTTCTCCTGCTCGAAGCGGCGGCGGATCTCGCCGAGGGCGGGCATAAAGTCCCGCACCCACTCGATCTTCATCCGGCCGGACGCGGCCAGCGACGGGTCCTTGATTCTGCTCATGGTCAGTCTCCTCCAGGTTTCTTTTTTTTTATTTTAGCATCCGGAGCGGCGAATTACAATATGTTTACAATTTCTCTGTTTACTTCGCGCCGGAAATCCGCTAAAATGGAGGGCAGTAACAAACGAGGTGATCGCTTTGAAAAATTTCCGCCGGAATCTCGCCCGGTTTTTCTATCAGCACAATGACAAGGGGCTGCGCAATCTCATGCTCTACGTCGCCGTGGGCAACGTGATTGTTTACCTCTTCTCGCTGATCGACCCCAGCAATCTGCTCTACCAGATGCTCTATTTCGACCGCGACGCCATCCTGCACGGCCAGGTCTGGCGGCTCATCTCTTACGTCTTCACGGAGATGGCGGGGTCCGGCGGCATGAACGTGTTCTTCTCGCTGCTGTTCCTCTTCTGCTACTTCTCCATCGGCCAGCAGCTGGAGCGGTACTGGGGCACGCTACGCTTCAACTGCTACTATTTCACCGGCGTCATCCTGCTGGATGCCGCGGGCCTGCTGCTCGGCGTCAGCGCCACGACCTATTACCTGAACCTGAGCCTCTTCCTGGCCTACGCCACCATCGCGCCGGATACCCGGTTCCTGCTCTTTTACTTCATCCCGGTCAAGGCCAAATACCTCGCCTGGTTCGACATTTTCCTGACGCTCTGGGCCGTGGTGACGAATCTCTTCGCCGCGCTGCACGATCCGTCGCTGCTCCGCATCCTCGTGAGCCTCTATCCCCTCATCGCCCTGCTGAACTACATCCTGTTCTTCGGCAGCGACATCCGCAACATCCTGCCCGACTCCCTGCGCTACCGCACCACGAAGACCCAGCGGGAGTACCGCGCCAAGCAGCGGCCGGACCCGAACTGGTCCGCGGGCTACCGCAGCAGCACCGGTGAGAAGCCCTACCGCCACAAGTGTACCGTCTGCGGCCGTACCGACGTGACGAACCCGGAGCTGGAGTTCCGTTACTGCTCCAAGTGCAGGGGCTATCACTGCTACTGCATGGACCACATCAACAACCACGTCCACATCCAATAACACGCAAGACCCTGAGGCCTGCCGTCCCGGCGACGGGGCGGCAGACTTTTCCCGTGTATATGGGAACCTTTTGAACGCTGCTCCCGTCTGAATTTAGGAAGGGGTCCGGTGCGGCCGCGCCGGACGCCGCAAATGAGGTGAACACATTGGAGGACGAACAGATCGTCCGGCTGTTCTTTGCGCGCGCAGAGACAGCCATCCAGGAAATTCAGCAGAAATACGGCGCGCTCTGTCTCTCCGTGGCCCGGCGAGTCCTGCCGGACGCCCGGGACGCCGAGGAATGCGTCAGCGACGCCTGTCTCCGGGTCTGGAACGCCATTCCGCCGGAGCACCCGAGCTGCCTTTCGGCCTACCTCGCGCGGATCACGCGCAATCTGGCCCTCGACAAGCGCAGCTACAACCTGGCCGGAAAGCGCTCCACGGAGCTGGAGCGCGCCTTCGAGGAGCTGGAGCCGTGGCTCCCCGCCGCCGACAACGGGGCCGAGGAGGCCCTCAGCGGCGCGGAGTTCCGCCGCGTGCTCAATGACTTCCTCCGCTCGCTCCAGCCGAACGCGCGCAGCTTCTTCCTTCGCCGCTACTGGTACGGCGAGAGCATCCGCGAAATTGCCCGAGCCCTCGGATGCAGCGAGGGGACCGTTAAGTCCTCCCTCTTCCGCACGCGCAGTGCGCTCCGGCAGGCCCTTGACAAGGAGGGGATCCCCGCATGAACCAAGACCGTTTTCTTCGCACCATGCAGGCCGTGGATGATGACCTGCTGGAGGAGGCCATGCGTCCCGTCCCCGGGACGGGACGCTCCGCCCGGCGCCGGGCGGGCCTGATCGCCGCCTGCCTGCTCGTGGCCGTGGGCGCGTCGGTCCTGCTGCTGCGTCCGCAGAAGGACGCGGCGGCGGATGCGCCCGCCGCCGGAGCCGACGCTCCGATGATGCTCTCCGCCGCCCCTGCGGAGGCCGCCTTTGTCACGGCGGAGGACCTGGCCGCCGCGGGCTATGACATCCCCGTGCCCGCCCAGGCCGAAAACCTCAGCTACGAGCTGGTGGACCGGGACGGGGACGCCGCCCCCATGGCCGTGGCCAACTACACCCTGGACGGCGCGGGCTACACCTGCACCGCCCTCCGGACCGACGAGCCGGAGGACCTCACCGGCGACAGCGGGACCGACGCCTCGATCCAGTGGAACGTCTCCGGCCTGGCCGTCTCCCTCGCGGCGCAGCCCGACGGCACCGTCTTCACCTGGTATATCGCCGCCGACGGCATCCAGTGGTCCCTCGTCAGCGAGGCGGACGCCGACGCCGTGCTCACCACGGCCCAGGAGATCTTGCAGACACTGGGCTTCGACCTCTCTGTCGCCCCGGAGGGTGCGGAGGACGTCCACTATGCCATGCGCACCATGGAGGAGCTCTCCGTGGCCGAGATTCGCTTCACCCTCGACGGCGTGCAGTACGTCTACCGCATGGCCGGCTCCGCCCGCTTCGCGGACCTCTCCGGCATCGACGCGCCCTATGAGACCGAGACGGACACGGAGCTGGGCTGGTGCCAGGCCAAGCTGCTCTATACCGACGGCGGTGCAGGCAAGATCCTCTGGTACGACGTCGCCCCGGGCGTGCTCTACAGCCTGAGCATGGACACCGGCGCCTCCGAGGAGGCCCTCCAGGACATGGCTCTCGCGCTCTACACGCCGCTCCAGGACGACGTGGGCTGACGATTTTTCAGACGGACAGACGGGACATATTCTGCAAGTGTCCCGTCTTTTTCCGCTTTTCTTCTTCCATCCTGTCAAGTTTTGTGTTAAGATGGTATCCATACCAGTTGCGAAGCGCAACGTTCTGAGGAGGTTTATTCAAATGCTGCTGATCCAAAACGGACATATCAAGCCCATGGTCGGCCCGGAGCTCGAGAAGGGCTGCGTGCTCATCGGCGACGACGGCAAGATCGCCGCGGTGGCCCCGGAGGTGAGCGCCCCGGCGGGCGCACAGGTCATCGACGCCGGCGGACGGCTCGTGACCCCGGGCTGCGTGGACGCCCACTGTCACATCGGCCTTGACAACCAGGCCATGGGCTGGGAGGGCATGGACTATAACGAGATCGTCGATCCGCTGACGCCCCAGATGCGCGCCATCGACTCCATCAACCCCATGGACGAGGCCTTCGGCCTGGCCCTGCGCGGCGGCGTGACCTCCGCCTGCACCGGCCCCGGCAGCGCCAACGTGGTGGGCGGCACCTTCGTCGCCGTCAAGCTGGCGGGCAAGCGCGTGGACAAGATGATCATCAAGGACCCGCTGGCCATGAAATGCGCCTTTGGCGAGAATCCCAAGCGCTGCTACGGCCAGGGCAAGAAGGCCAGCCCTATGACCCGTATGGGCTCCGCCGCCCTGCTTCGTGAGCTGCTCTTCAAGACCCGCCGCTACATGGAGGACAAGGAGGCCGGGAAGAATCCCGCCTTTGACATGAAGCTGGAGAGCATGATCCCCGTCCTGAAGGGCGAGATCCCGCTCAAGGCCCACGCCCACCGCGCCGACGACATCCTGACCGCCATCCGCATCGCCAAGGAGTTCGGCCTGCGCATGACGCTGGACCACTGCACCGACGGCGCACTCATCGCCGACGAGCTGGCCGAGGAGGGTCTGCCCGCCTTCGTCGGCCCTTCCCTGGGCAGCAAGACGAAAATTGAGCTGGCTCACAAGAGCTTCACGACGCCCGCGGTCCTTCACGCCGCCGGGGTCCCCATCAGCATCATCACCGACGCGCCGGTGATCCCGCTCCAGAACCTGCCCATGTGCGCCGGTCTGGCCGCCCACGCCGGTCTCGACATGGACGAGGCCTGGCGTGCTGTCACCATCAACCCCGCCAACCAGACGGGCATCGGTGACCGGGTCGGCAGCCTGGAGCCGGGCAAGGACGGCGACGTCGTCATCTGGGCGGCGGACCCCCTGACCACCATCGGCGGCGAGGCCTACATCACCGTCGTGGACGGCAAGGTCGTCTACCGCGCCGTGGACTGAGCTTCCTGACCCTCCGGTAAAAAAACCGGCGGCACACCGCAGTTGGTGTGCCGCCGGTCGATTTTTTCGGCTTATTTCGTCAGCGTGAGCACGTAGTCGTAGCTCTCCGCCCCGGCCATGGCGTAGATGCGGGCCACGAAGCACAGCTCGCCCTTGCCGTCCAGGAACATGGGCATGGTCATGCTGTAGGCATCGGCGGACATGGTCTTGTTGTACTGCTCCTGATAGAAGTCCTCGCCCTCGGCGGTGCCGTAGAGCTCCTTAAACTTGTCGGAAGCGGCGGTCTGGGCCTTTTCGATGACCTCGTCCTCGGTCATGCCCGCCGCGGCGGCCAGGGCCTCGCCGGCGGCCTTATTGCCGGTGGAGACGTCGAGGTTGTAGGTATAGTACTCCGTATAGTCGAAGGTCGTGTCCACCTCGATGAGGAAGGAGACGATGCTGCCGTTGACGTAGGCCTGATAGGACACCTTGCAGGCCGTCAGGGACGTCTTGTTCGTCTCGTTCTCCTGCATCTCGTCGGCATAGCCGCCGCAGATGCGCTCGATCTCCGCGTTCATGGCCGAGGCGTCGGCGGAGTCCACGTTGAAGGCGGGGTAGGCATAGCTGTAGCTGTTCGTGTTGCCCACGCCGTCGGTGTACTCGCCTTCGCCGGCGTCCGCCTCATACCAGGCGGCGTCCGCATCTCCGGCGATGCCGCTGATGTCCTCCACGGGCTCTTCCGTGGGCGTTTCCGGCTCCTCGACCGGGGTCTCGGGCTGCTCCGGCTCCGCGGAGGTGTCGGTCTCCGCCGTGTCTTCGGCGGGCTTCTGCTCCTCCTGGGCCGGGGGCGTCACCTCCAGGGGCTTGTCCGCCTCGGCCTGCTTACCGCAGGCGCAGAGGCTCAGGGCCAGCGCCAGAGCCAGCGCGAGGGCCAGCCACGATTTTTTGACATGTTTCATGGAAATTCCTCCATTCGATCCGTGCGCCGCGGGGCGGCGCGGTTTTTTTTGCTTGGTTTGGGTCTCCCGGTCCGCCGGGACCGGGGCTTTGTCCCTCTATGAATAGGGACGGGATTTCTCCCCGCCTGGTTTCATCAGAACAGGGTGATCTGACTGGTCTCCGGCATGTCACCGAAGGCACCCGCGGCCCGCAGGTTCTCGATGTGGGTCTTGGAGACCTTCGGGCAGGCGGCGGAGAACTCCTCGATGGAGATGAAGCACCGGTCCTTCCGGCCCACCATGATGTCCCAGGCTGCCGTCTCGCCCAGGCCGGACACCGACACGAAGGGCGGCAGCAGCTTTCCGTCCTTGACCAGGAACTTCGTCGCATGGGACTCGTAGAGGTCCATGGGCAGGAATTCGAAGCCGCGGACATAGAATTCGTAGCACATCTCGAGGGTCGTGAAGAGGTCGTCCTCCTTGCCCGTGGTGTCCTCGCTGTTCTTGATGCGGAGCAGGTGCTCCTTGACCGTCTCGATGCCGTGGGTCATCATGGCGGCGTCGAAGCCGTCCTTCTGGCTGCGGCGGTAGAAGTAGGCCGCGTAGAAGGCCAGCGGATGGTGCACCTTGAACCAGGCGATGCGGAAGGCCATCATGACGTAGGCCGCCGCGTGGGCCTTCGGGAACAGATACTTGATCTTCTTGCAGGATTCAATATACCACGCCGGAACGCCCGCCGCAAGCATTTCCTGCTCCGCGCCCTCGGGGAGGCCGCGGCCCTTGCGGACGGCCTCCATGATCTTGAAGGAGCGCTTTTCCGGCATGCCGCACTTGATGAGGTAGAGCATGATATCGTCGCGGCAGCCGATGGCCTCGGAGACCGAGGCGGTGCCCGAGAGGATCAGGTCCCGGGCGTTGCCCAGCCACACGTCGGTGCCGTGGGAGAAGCCGGACAGGCGGATGAGCACGTCAAACTGGGTCGGCTTCGTCTCCCGCAGCATCCCGCGGGTAAAGCCGGTGCCGAACTCCGGCACGCCGCAGGTTCCGTCGGATCCGAGGATCGGGTCGTCCTCGAAGCCGAGGACCTTGCTGGAGAGGAAGATGGACCGGGTTTCCGGATCGTCCAGCGGAATTTTCTGGGCGTCCACACCGGTGAGGTCCTCCATCATGCGGATCATGGTGGGGTCGTCGTGACCCAGCATATCCAGCTTCAGCAGGTTCGCCTCCATG
>CALICR010000050.1 GCA_938049125.1 uncultured Clostridia bacterium | reverse complement strand
ACGCTGACGCAGGTCGCCCTGCATCTGCTCCAGCAGCTGCCGGAGCTGGCCGAGGCCCGCCTCCACGCTGTCGCGCTCCGCCTCGGCAGCGGCCCGCTCCAGCTTCTTTTTCTCGATCTCGCCGGTCAGGGCGCGGACTCTCTCCGCCGAGTCGGAGCGGTCCGACTCCAGCTTTTCCTGCTCCGCCGTCAGGCCGGTGAGCTGCTCCCGGAGCAGCTCCGCCTGGGCCGCCCGGGCCGCTGCCGCCTGCTCCAGCTCCCGGAGCCGGGTCCCGGCGGAGGCCGCCTCCCGCTCATTGGAGCGGATGACGTCTTGCAGCGTCTCGAGCATCTGGCCCCAGTGGCGCAGGTCTCCCTCCAGCCGCAGGGCCTTGTCCTCGGCCTCGCGGAGCTGGGACGAGGCCACGCCCATCTCATAGCGGACCTCCTCGGCGCTCCGCGCCGCCTCCCGCAGGTTCTCGTTCAGCTCCGTGAGCTTGGCCTGCTGGGTCTCCTGGCGGCGGCGCAGGGCCTCCAGCTCGTTGGCCCTTGTGAGGATGCCCGCGTTTTTGGAGACGGAGCCGCCGGTCATGGCGCCGCCGGCGTTGAGGACCTGACCGTCCAGCGTCACGATGCGGAACCGGTTCCCGAATTTCCGCGCCATGGGGATTGCATAGTCGAGGTCCTCAGCGATGACCGTGCGCCCCAGCAGGTTCAGCACGATCTCCCGGTAGGCCGCGTCGCAGCGGACGAGGTCCGACGCGACACCCACGAAGCCCGCCGCGTCCGTGAGGCCGCGCTCCTCGAGCGTCCGGCCCCGGATGACGTTCAGGGGCAGGAAGGTAGCCCGGCCGCCGTCGCGCCGTTTGAGGAGCTGAATGGCAGCCTTGCCGTCCTGTTCCGTGCCGACCACGATATGCTGCATGGCCGCGCCCAGGGCCGTCTCGATGGCCACGGCGCAGCGCTGCTCGACCCGGATCAGCTTGGACACCGGGCCGTGGATGTTCCGCAGCCCGCCCCGGGCCTGCTCCTGCATGACGATGCGGACGGCCTTGGAATAGCCTTCAAATTCGCGCTCCATTTCCTCCAGCAGGCGAATTCTGGAGCCGAGGGTGTCGTTTTCGATTTTCAGCTTATTGTGCTGCTCCCGCAGCGCTGCCTCCCGGCTCTCCCGGCTCTGAAGCCGGAGCTGGTAGCCCGCAATGGCGTTCTTCGACGCCTGGACGTCCTCCCGGGCCGCTTGGAGCGCCGCGCTGCACTGGGCCTGCTGGGCCGTCAGCTCCTGTTGCCGCGCCCGGGCCGCCTCCAGCTCGCCCGCCGCGCTGTCCCGCCGCTCCGCCGCCTCGGCGGCGGCCTGGGACGCGGATTCGGCCTCCGCCGTCCGCTTGGCCAGCTGGGACCGGCAGTCGCCGAGCCGCGTCTGGATGGAGAGATATTCCCGCGTGATGCCCTCGCTGGACTCCGCCAGCTTCCGGGCCTGGCCGTCCAGGGCCTCCAGCGTCTCCGCCAGGGACGCCAGGGACGCGCCGATCTCGGCGATCCGCTGCTCGCTCTTTTCGATCTGGCCGCGAAGGCCGCTGCGGCGGTCCGCCTGCTCCGAAAGCTCCGCCCGGAGCCGCTCGATGTTCGCCGCCCCGTTGTCCATGGCGGCGCGGAGCACGTTGCCCTCGCCCTCGAGGCGCTGCACGGCCCCGGCGGTCTCGCCGATGGTTCCGCGCTGGGCCTCCAGCCTCTCGTCGTACTCGTGCAGTGTGCCGCTCAGTTCCTCGGCCTTGCGGTAGAGCGCGTCCAGAGCCTCATGCTCCTGCCGGAGGATGAAGGCCGCGGAGGCATAGTCCTCCTCCGCCTTCTTCTTGGCCGCGCCGAGGCGCTCCAGGGCCTCCAGCCATACGGCCACCTCGACGCCCTTCAGCTCCGCGCGGTAGGCGAGGAACTTCTTCGCCTTCTCCGCCTGCTCCCGCAGCGGCTCCACCTGGAGCTCCAGCTCCGCGATCTTGTCGCCGATACGGAGGAGGTTGTCGTCGGTGGCGGCCAGCTTGCGCTCCGTCTCCTCCTTGCGGTGGCGGTACTTGGAGATGCCCGCCGCCTCCTCAAAGATCTCCCGGCGGTCCGTGCTCTTGAGGGAGAGGATCTCGTCGATGCGGCCCTGGCTGATGTTGGAGTAGCCCTCCTTGCCGAGGCCCGTGTCCATGAACAGCTCATTGACGTCCCGCAGCCGGGCGCTCTTCTTATTGATATAGAACTCACTCTCGCCGGAGCGGTAATACCGGCGGGTGACCATGATCTCCTTGGCGTCCAGCCGGAACGCGCCGTCGCTGTTGTCCAGGATGAGCGACGCCTCGGCAAAGCCCACCTGGGCGCGCTTCTGCGTGCCGCCGAAGATGACGTCCTCCATCTTCGCGCCCCGGAGCGCCTTGGTGCTCTGCTCGCCCATGACCCAGCGGATGGCGTCGGAGATATTCGATTTTCCGCTGCCGTTGGGTCCGACAATGGCGGTGATGTCGCTGCCGAAGGTCAGCACCGTCTTGTCCGCAAAGGATTTGAAGCCCTGCAGCTCCAGGGATTTCAGATACACGCTTCCACCTCGATCAAAACATAATCAAGTTATTTTAGCAAAATCCACCGCAAAAAGCAAGAGCAAGCGCCTGCGGGCGCAAAAAAGTGCGGCCCGGGGTCTCCCCCGCGCCGCACCGCCTTATTTTTGCTCCAGCGTCCGGAGGCCCTGCTCCGCCGCCGCCTGCTCCGCGCGCTTCTTGCTCCGGCCCGTGCCCTCGCCGAGGACGCGGTCGTTCAGCAGCACGACGACACGGAATTCCTTGTCGTGGTCCGGGCCGGACTCGGACACGAGCTGATAGCGCAGCGTCTGGTTCTTCTCGCGCTGGACCAGCTCCTGAAGCATGGTCTTGAAGTCGGAATTCACCGGCGCATGGGCCTCGGCCCGGCTCAGGATCAGCCGCTCGATGATGCCCTTGGCCTCGGCAAAGCCGCCGTCGAGGTACACCGCCGCCAGGACGGACTCCACGGCGTCGGCGTTGATGCTGGCGCGCTGGCGGCCGCCGCCGTGCTCCTCGCCGTGACCCAGCAGCAGATAGTCGCCGAGGTGCAGCTGCGCCGCCACGGCGGCCAGCGCCCCCTCGCAGACCAGCTCCGCCCGCATCCGCGTCAGGTCGCCCTCCGGGTGGTTCGGATAGGTCCGGTACAGCGCGTCCGCCACCACGAAGCCCAGGATGGAATCCCCCAGGAACTCCAGCCGCTCGTTGCTCGTGAGGTGCTCTTTCCGGTTTTCGTTGGCATAGGAGCTGTGCCGCAGCGCATTCTCCAGCAGCGCCCGGTCCCGGAAGGTATAGCCGAGTGCCTGCTCCAGTTCTGAAGCCATATCACTGTTCTCCTTGTTCTTTCAGTTCGGCCAGCCGCCCGATGTTCTCCGCCAGCTGCCGCTCCGTGCCGCGCTCCACGGACTGGACCGCCTGCCGCACGGCGCTCCGGATGGCCCGGGCGTCCGAGGAGCCGTGGGCCTTGATGACCGGCTTTGTGAGGCCGAGGAGGGCCGTGCCGCCGGTCTCCCGGTAGTCCAGCATATTTTTGAGATTTTTGAGGCCGCCGGCGCAGAGCAGCGCCGCCAGCTTTGTGAAGAGGTTCTTCTTGAACAGCGCCTTGATGAGCGACATCATATAGAGCGCCGTGCCCTCCACGGACTTTAGCATGACGTTGCCGGAGAAGCCGTCGGCCACGATAACGTCGGCGGCTCCGAGCATGGCGTCCCGGGCCTCGACGTTGCCGACGAAGTTCAGGAGGCCTGCGTCGCCCGCCTTTTGCAGGAGCACATAGGCGTTCTTATGCAGCTCCGTGCCCTTGCAGGCCTCGGTGCCGTTGTTCAGGATCGCCACCCGGGGGGCGGCGATGCCGAGGAAGTGCTCTGCATAGACGGAGCCCATGAAGCCGAATTGGAGCAGGAACTCCGGCGTGCATTCCACGTTCGCGCCGCAGTCGATGAGCACGGCGCTGCCGCCCTTGGTGGGGACCACCGGCCCGAAGGCCGCCCGGCGCACACCCTTGATGCGCTTGACCGTCAGCGTCGCCGCCGTCAGCAGCGCGCCGGTATTCCCCGCGGAGATGAAGGCGTCGCCGCGGCCCTCCGCCAGCATCTTGAGACCGAGGACCATGGAGGATCCGCGGTGCTCCCGCATGACGCTGGCGGGATCATCCTCCATCGTGACAACATCATCCGCATTGGCCACCTCGATTCCCTTGGGCAGGTTGTCGAGGCCGATCTCGTTCAGGCAGCGCAGGATGCTCTCCCCGTGTCCG
>CALICR010000049.1 GCA_938049125.1 uncultured Clostridia bacterium | reverse complement strand
GGCATAAGCCGGCGCGCGCCGGGGTATCCTAGTCCCGGTGATGAAAGATGACGAAACGAGGCATCCGTGCGGCGGCGGGACTGCTTGCCGCCGTGCTGCTGGCCGGAACGGCTGCGGCTGCGCCGCCGCTCTCGGCGGAGAAGGCCGTGCTGCTGGACGCGGCGTCCGGGCGCGTGCTCTATGAAAAGAACAGCGGCGCGCGGTCGCTGATCGCCAGCACGACGAAGATCATGACGGCCCTGCTGGTCTGCGAACGGGGGAATCTGGACGAAGAGGTCCGGGTCCCGAAGGAGGCCGTGGGCGTCGAGGGCTCCTCCCTCTACCTGCGGGAGGGTGAGACGCTGACGGTCCGGGACCTGCTCTACGGCCTGATGCTCCACTCGGGCAACGACGCCGCCGTGGCGCTGGCCATCGTCTGCGGCGGGTCCGAGGCGGACTTTGTAGAGCAGATGAACGAAAAGGCCCGGTCCCTGGGTCTTGCGGACACCCACTACGCCAACCCCAACGGCCTGGACGACGAAGGAAACTACTCCACGGCCCTGGACCTGGCCAACCTGGCCGCCGCGGCACTTCAAAACGAGGACTTCCGGGCCGTCGTCTCCTGCAAGTCCGCGACGGCTGGAGGCCGGGTGCTGCACAACCACAACAAGCTGCTCCGCCAGTACGACGGGGCCATCGGCGTCAAGACCGGCTACACCAAGGCGGCGGGCCGCATCCTCGTCAGCGCCGCGGAGCGCGATGGCCGGATGCTGGTGGCCGTGACGATCCGGGATTCGGACGACTGGCGCGACCACGCGGCCCTGCTGGACTACGGCTTTTCCTGCTTCCAGCGGGTGCTGCTGCTCCGGGCGGGGGACCGGGCCGGGACAGTGCCCGTGACAGGCGGCGTCGCCGGGACCGTGGGCGTCGCCGCGGCGGAGGACTTCTGGTATCCCATGACGGGGCAGGAGACCGCCGACGTCCGGCTGAGGCTGCCGCCCTTTGTCTATGCGCCGGTGACGGCGGGGGAGGAGGCAGGCAAGGCGGAAATTCTGATCGGAGATACCGTGGTCGGGACTGTGCCGCTCTACTATCAGGAGGACGTGGCCCAGGCCGCGCCGAAGCGGAGCCTTTTCGAGCGCCTGCTGGGAGGAACGAGTTGAAAGAGAGAATTCAGAAGCTGCTCTCGGCGGCAGGCGTCGCCTCCCGGCGGCAGGCCGAGGAGCTGCTGCGGGCCGGGCGCGTCCGCGTCAACGGCACGGCGGCGCAGCCGGGCGATTCGGCGGACCCAGACCGGGACACCGTCGAGGTGGACGGCGTGCCCCTGGGGCAGCCGCCCCGGCGGCGCTACCTCATGCTGAACAAGCCCCGGGGCTATGTGACGACGCTCCGAGATGAGCAGGGCCGCAGGACCGTGGCAGAGCTGACGGCGGACTGCGGCGACCGCGTCTATCCCATCGGGCGGCTGGACCTCAACTCCGAGGGCCTGTTGCTGCTGACGAACGACGGCGAATTCGCCAACCGGCTCATGCACCCGCGCCACGAGATCGAGAAGACCTACCTCGTCCGTGTCTCCGGCTTCCAGACCGGGGCCGAGGACCTGCTGCGGCGGCCCATCCGGCTGGACGGCGCGCCGATCCGCCCGCCCAAGGTGCGGCTCCTGGCCGCCGAGGGGAGCACGGCGCGGCTCGAAATCGTCATCCACGAGGGCCGTAACCGCCAGGTCCGGCGGATGTGCGAGGCCGCAGGTCTCCGGGTGCTCCGGCTGCGGCGCATCGCCGAGGGCGGCGTCCGCCTGGGCGACCTGCCGCCGGGCCGCTGGCGCGAGCTGACGGAGCAGGAGATGCGGGTGTTAAGATTTTGACAAGTTTTGCAATTTCCTCATCATCCGACTTGCAAAATTGCGCCGGAAAGTGTAAAATGACCCTATCTATTCCGGAGTGAGGTGGAGAATGATGGATACCAGACCTGCAGATGTGCTGGCGGCAATTCAAAATCGAATGAGCGACTTCTCCAAGGGTCAGAAGCTGATCGCAAACTATATCCTGGAATTCTACGACAAGGCGGCCTTCCTGACGGCCTGCCGCATGGGCAAGACCGTGGGCGTCAGCGAGTCCACGGTGGTCCGCTTCGCGGTGGAGCTGGGCTACGACGGCTACCCCGCCATGCAGAAGGCGCTCCAGGAGATGATCCTGAATAAGCTGACCTCGGTGCAGCGCATCGAGGTGGCCAACGCCCGCCTGGGCGACCAGGACGTGGTGGCCTCGGTGCTCCAGCAGGACATCGAGAAGATCCGCGCGACCATGGAGTCCGTGGACCGGGAGGCCTTTGCGCGCACCGTGGACGCCATCATCGGGGCCCATCGGATCTACATACTGGGCGTCCGCTCCTCGGCGTCCATCGCGGGCTTCCTCTTCTACTATTTTAATTACATGTTTGACAATGTCCGCAAGGTCAACACCTCCTCGCCCAGCGAGGTCTTCGAGCAACTGGCGCGGGTGGGGAAGGACGACGTGGTCATCGCCATCAGCTACCCCCGCTACTCCCGCAGCGCCGTCCAGGCGACGCGGTTCTGCCGCAACTCCGGCGCGAAGATCGTGGCCATCACGGACAGCGACCGCTCTCCGGTGGCAGAGAACGCCGACTTCCTGCTGACGGCGAAGATGGACATGGTGTCCCTGGTGGACTCGCTGGTTGCGCCGCTGAGCCTGGTGAACGCGCTCATTGTGGCAATCGGGCGCAAGCGCGAAGGCGAGCTGGCGGAGACCTTCTCCAAGCTGGAGCGTATCTGGGACGAATACGAGGTTTACGAGAAGATTGAAAACTGATCTTTTGATCGTCGGCGGCGGGGCCGCCGGGATGTTTGCCGCCGGAACGGCGGCGGAGCTGGGCCTCTCGGTCCTGCTGCTGGAGCAGAACGAGCGGCTGGGCAAAAAGCTCTATATCACCGGCAAGGGCCGCTGCAACGTGACGAATGCCTGCCAGGCGGCGGAGCTTTTGCAGCACGTCCCCCACAACGGCCGGTTTCTCTACAGCGCGGCGGAGGCCTTTCCACCCGAGGCCATGATGGCCCTGCTGGAGCAGTGGGGCTGTAAGCTCAAGGTGGAGCGCGGAAACCGGGTCTTCCCGGAGAGCGACCGCTCCGCCAGCGTCATCGACGCGCTCCGCACCCGGCTGCGCCGTGCGGGCGCACGGACGGAGCAGACCCGGGTCACGGAGCTCCTCCTGGAGGACGGCCGCCTCTGCGGCGTCCGGACGGACCGGGGCGAACGGCGCGCGGACCGCGTGCTTCTCTGCACCGGCGGCTGCTCCTACCCGCTGACCGGCTCCGACGGGTCCGGCTATGATTTGGCCCGGCAGGCGGGCCATACCGTGGTGGAGCCCACCGGCTCCCTGGTGCCGCTGGTGGAAAACGGCGGCTGGTGCGCCCAGATGCAGGGCCTCTCCCTGCGGAATGTGCGGGTGCGCCTCAAGTCCCAGAAGGGGAAGCTGCTCTATGAGGACTTCGGCGAGCTGCTGTTCACCCACTTCGGCCTCTCCGGTCCGACGATCCTGTCGGCCAGCGCCCACCGCAAACGCGGTGAGCCCTGCCGCATCGAGGTCGACCTGAAGCCCGCTCTGGACGAGCAGAAGCTGGACGCGCGGATGCTGCGCGACTTCGAGGAGAACCAGAACCGGGACCTCGAAAACACCCTGGGCGCCTTGCTGCCCCGGAGCCTGATTCCCGTGCTGCTGGAGCGCGCCGGGATTGACGGGCGGACGAAGGTCCACTCGGTGACGAAGCAGCAGAGAAGGACGCTGCTTAGCTGGATCAAGTGCTTCCCCGTGGACATCGCGGGACCGCGCCCGGTGGAGGAGGCCATCGTCACCGCCGGGGGCGTCAAGGTCTCCGAGGTGAACCCGAAGACCATGGAGTCCAAGCTGCTGCCGGGCCTCTATTTCGCCGGGGAGATCCTGGACGTGGACGCCTATACCGGCGGCTTTAATCTGCAAATCGCCTGGTCGACGGCCTGGGCCGCCGCTCATGCCGCGGCGGAGGCCGCAAAAAATGATACGGAAAACCGAGGTTGAGAAGGATGAAGGAACCATTTGCCATTGCCATTGACGGCCCCTCCGGGGCGGGGAAGAGCACGCT
>CALICR010000048.1 GCA_938049125.1 uncultured Clostridia bacterium | reverse complement strand
TTCGCTGCGTTCCGCTCGTCCGGCAGCCGGACGGCCTTGTCCGTCTCCTTCTGGGAAATGCCCGCCGCGCGGTCGGCCAGATACTCGCGGTAGAGGTCGCCCACGGTCGAGCTGGCCGCCGGGACGCCCTTCACCCTGCCCGGGGGCAAGAGAGCTGCTGCGCCTCGGCATTCTGACCCTCGCCCTGCCCACGGGCTGCGCCGTGACGGGCCGCATTCTGGAGGGCATCGCCGCCGGGATGATGCAGGCCGAGCCCGCGGCCATAGACCTCTCTCTGGGCAGTGAGGCCAGCATCACGTTGGGCGTCATGTTCCTGGTCGGCTCCCTGCTCTGCCGCCTCGGCGCGGAGCAGAACGCCGCGGCTTGACAAACCGGCCCGCATGCCTTATCCTGACAAAAACGGGTATTTCATGCCAAAAGGAGTAGAACCATGAACGAAAATTGGAAATTCTCCGACATTCCCTATGCCCGCCCGGATGTGAAGGCGCTCCAGGCCAGGTACGATGCGCTGACCCGCCGGGCCAAAAACGCTGCCTGCGCCGGGGACCTGCTGGACGTGGTCAGGGCGCGGGACGCGCTCGAGCAGGAGGTGGCCCTCTGCCAAAGCCTCGTCACCATCCGCGCCTTCCACGACGTCACGGACGAATTTTACCAGAAGGAGTACCAGGAGACCCTGCCGAGGCTTGAGACGCTGGACAGCCAGTCCCTGGGCCTGGCCATCGCGGAAAGTCCCTACGCCCCGGCGGTGGACGCGACCTTCGGGCCGCAGCTGCGCCGCCTGCTGGTGCTGGACCATCGGCTCCACGCCCAGGGCAAGGAGCTCCAGGCCCGCATCGCCCAGCTGACGGCCCGGTACCAGCAGCTGACGGCCTCGGCCAAGTACGGGGTCCAGGGCGAGACCCTCAGCGGCGGCCAGCTGCGCGCCGCCCTGGTCAGCCCGGACCGGGACCGCCGCAGAGCCGCCTTCGAGGCGGAGCAGCGGACGGTGCTGGCCCAGAGGGACACCCTGGAACAGCTCCTGCGGGACCTGGTCCACGCTCAGAACGACCTGGCCCGGGCCAACGGCTTCGACAATTTCGCCGACTACGGCGACCTCGCCATGCAGCGCATCGGCTACGGCCCGGCGGAGCTGGACGAATTCTGCCGCCAGGTGCAGGAGCACATCACCCCGCTCTATCTGCGGCTCCAGGAGGAGCAGCGGCAGCGCCTCGGTGTGGACGTGCTGATGCCCTACGACCGGCCGCTGGTGTTCCCGGAGGGCAACGCCGCGCCGGTGGCAGATGGTGAGCTGCCCCGAGCCGCCCGGCGGATGTACCACGCCCTCAGCCCCGAGGCCGGAGAATTCTTCGACGAGATGGTCCGCCGCGAGCTGCTGGACGTGGCCGCCTCGCCCAACAAGATCTCCGGCATGGGCTTTTGCGAGGAGCTGGCCGCGCCCTACCGGATGCCCTTCATCTTTGCCAACTGCTCCGGCACCGCCAGCGACGTCACCGTCTACACCCACGAGCTGGGCCACGGCCTCCAGGGCTACCTCTCCGCCCGCACCCAGCCGGTGTCGGACTACATCGGACTCAGCCCCGACCTGGCGGAGGTCCACTCCAAGACCATGGAGCTGCTGGCCCTCCCCTACGCTCCGGATTTCTTCGGCGACCGCGCGCCGCAGTTCCTGGTGGAGCACCAGTACGGCTTCATCAAGGAGCTGTGTGCCTTCTGCTCCATCCACACCTTTGAGACCTGGCTCTACGAGCACGCGGATGCCTCCCTCGCGGAGTGGGCCGCGGAGGCCGACCGCATTTCGAAGTCCTTCGGCCGCGCGCAGAACAACGAGACGTGGCGGCAGCAGGTGCTGTCCGGCTGCGATCTGTTCACAAATCTGGCCGTCTATATGTACCCCCGCTACGTGGTCAGCTACGCGCTGTCCATCGTCTGCGCCGAGCAGCTGAAGGCCGCCTACGAGGCCGATCCGGCGGACGGCTGGGCCCGGTACCGCACGCTCTGCGCCTCCGGCGGCAGCAAGCCCTACGCCGAGACGCTGACCGACGCCGGGCTGGAGCTGCCCTACGCCCCCGGCGTGGTGGAGCGCCTCGCCCGGGACCTCAGCCGCCGCCTCTGGGGCTGAGCCCGCGTCCAGGTCAAAAAGATACCGGTCCTGGACAGGTCTCCCCTGTCTGGGACCGTACTTTTTCCGCATCAGCCCAGGAGCCGCGCCAGCTCCATGGTCACGATCTTCGTCACCACGCCGCCGGAAATGATCAACTGCACAGGCTGTCGGATTGACGGAGCCAAAACGCCGTTCTGCGACAAGCTCTGTCCCGTACATAACTGCGTTCGCGGGAGGGGGCTGGATACCTGCGCCGACTGCGGGCAGATGGACGGATGCCCAACACTGGGATGCATCGCTGCAAATGGCCCGTTCGTTTTGGAGAACCTGAACCGGCTCCGCGGGACAAAGCAGACAAAATAGTATGGCCGCAGAAAAGAAAAAACCATTCACACGGCCGAAGTGCTGATGCGCATTGCAGCGTTGGCTGCGCCCATCACACAGTTTCTCTCCATTGCATTGGACTGGAGCCATCTTCCGCAGGTGTGAGGCTTGCCGCCTTCTGCGTCGGGATGCTGGGCGATACCGTCTTCCTGCCGTCCGCTTGGTGCATGAAGAATCGCCTGGCGGGTGGGCATCCCCAAATAATAATACGCCATTTATACAAAACCCGGTGACGCACTTTCGCAAAAAATATGTAAAATTTTCGGTGCGCTCCCGTGAAAAGGCGGTTCACCGCCCGTCATGCAGTCGGTGAACCGCCCTTTTATTTATAAGGCTGCTTATTTCACAGTCCTTTTCTTCTTGCCAAGGACTACGGTACTGGCCGCTGCGCCGCAGCTGACGGACAACAGCATGATCCAGAGAATCAGATTGCTGGTATCGCCGGTCTTCGGGCCCGTCGTTTCGCCCGTGCCCGGCTTGTTATCGCCCGGCGTTGTCGTCGCAGAGTCGAACTTCCAGGTCGCCTCATAGGTGGCATTGCCTGTCACTGTGGCTGCAACCGCAGGCTTCCACCCGGTAAAGGTATAGCCCTTGCGGGTCGGTGTACCATTGAATGCAGGAGTAGCCTTACCGGACTCTACGGTATAGGTCTGATCCTTGAAGATTTCTTCATTGTCCACGCCATCCGTATAGATAACGGTAAAGGTTTCGACAGGAGTCAGCTTCTCCCACTGCGCGATGTAAGTAGCATTCCCGGTCACGGTATCGGTAACTGCCGGAGTCCAGCCAGTGAACTTATAGCCGTCACGGGTCGGTGTGCCATTGAATGCAGGAGTAGCCTTGCCGGCTTCCACGGTATAGGTCTGATCCTTGAAGATCTCTTCGCCGTCCACGCCGTCGGTGTAAGTAACGGTGTACTTCTCGGAAGGAGCCGTGCCGCCTGCCTCGGGGGTCATGGTCAGATCGGTGAGAACCCACATGGTTCCGTCGGAGCCGTCGCTCATATCGCCTTCATAGCGCTTATAGTTCACAAACTCACCATTGATCTTCAGCTTTGTATCGGGTCCGAATACATAGCGGACATTTCCGACATCGCCATAGGCCACCACATACACACCGTAATGATAGGTCTTTCCGGCTTCAAAAGTGGTGATTTTATTTTCATAAATTCCGCTTCCAAACTCTGGTTCTGTAGAAATCAGACCGGTCGTGCTGTTCAGCTCCCACCACGCAGCCCGGAGTACGTAGTATACATCA
>CALICR010000047.1 GCA_938049125.1 uncultured Clostridia bacterium | reverse complement strand
TTCTTACCACGAGACCATCAAGGCGCAGTCGCCAAAGACCATTTCCGAGTACTAACTGGACCTCCGGATGTTCCTGCGCTTTATGAAGCTCATGCGCGACGAGCTGCCATATCAGACGGATCTCGACACCATTGACATCCGCGGCATCGATCTCAAATTCCTCGCCGGGATCACGACCACAGACGTCTACGATTTTTTGTCGTATCTTGCGAACGACCGGGAGCTTCATCCGGACTCACCGGGCGTCAAGGAGCACGGCCTCGGCGCGTCGGCCCGGGCGCGGAAGCTCTCGGCCATCAAGTCCTTTTATAAGTACCTGACGGTGCGGACGAAGCAGCTGGAGCAGAACCCGGTCAAGGACCTGGAGTTCCCAAAGCTGCGGAAATCGCTGCCGCGCTATCTGACGCTCGAACAGTCCACGCGGCTCCTGGAGGCCGTCCGCGGGCCGAATGCGACCCGGGATTTCGCCATTCTGATGTTGTTCCTGAACTGCGGCATCCGACGCTCGGAGCTCGTGGGCCTGAACCGCACGGACATCTATGAGGACCGCATCCGCGTTGTCGGCAAGGGCAACAAGGAGCGGATCGTCTACATGGGCAGTCCCTGCCGCCGCGCCATCGAGGCCTACCTCGTCGAACGCAACAAAATCGTACTGTCGGACGACCGGGCGCTTTTTGGATCCCGGGACAAGAACCGTATCAGCGTCACGGCGGTCCACCGGCTGGTCAAGAAGCATATGCTGGCCGCCGGGCTGGACGCCAGCCAGTTCTCGGCCCACAAGCTGCGCCACACGGCGGCGACGCTGATGCTCTCCGGTGGCGTGGACGTCAAGACGGTCCAGGAGGTGCTGGGCCACGAAAACCTCAACACGACGCAAATTTACACTCACATCGAGAATACGGAGCTGAAGCTCGCCTCGGCGGCCAATCCGATCTCACATCTGAAAATTGAAAAATCCGGTGATTCCGACAAGTAAATACGCATTTTATCGCAGAAAAACTCCGGCGGCAGGACTTCCCTGCCGCCGGAGTTTTTTCACAGGGCCACCTCAATGGCCTCGCGGAGATTGCGGACCCGGAGCAGCTGAAGCCCCGGCGGCGGCACGATCTGGTCCGTGCCGCGCTGCGGCAGGATGCAGGTCGTGAAGCCCAGGCGGGAAATTTCGTTCAGGCGCTTCGGCAGCTCCGAGACGCTGCGAATTTCGCCGGTCAGGCCGATCTCCCCCACCGCTGCCAGCTGGTCCGAAATGGGCTTGTCCCGGAAGCTCGAGGCGATGGCCAGGGCCACGGGCAGGTCCGCCGCCGGCTCGTCCAGCCGCAGGCCGCCGATGACGTTCAGATAGACGTCTGCGCCGGAGAGGTTCAGTCCGCCGCGCTTCTCGAGCACGGCCAGCAGCAGCACGGCGCGGTTGAAGTCGAAGCCGTCGGCGGCACGGCGCGGCACGTTCAGGGCGCTGCGCGTCACCAGGGCCTGGACCTCCGCCAGCACGGGCCGGGTCCCCTCCATCGGGCAGGCCACGCAGGTGCCGGGCGCGCCCTTGGGCCGCCCCTGGAGCAGTGCCTCCGAGGGATTCGGAATTTCCACGAGGCCGCGCTCCGCCATCTCAAAGACGCCGATCTCGTTGGTGGAGCCGAAGCGATTCTTGGCGGCCCGAAGCAGCCGGTAAGCGCCGCTCTTGTCGCCCTCAAAGTAGAGGACGCAGTCCACCATGTGCTCCAGCACCTTCGGCCCGGCGATGGCCCCCTCCTTGTTCACGTGGCCTACGACGAACACGGTGGTGCCCGTGGATTTGGAGAGCTGGAGCAGCGCCATGGTGCAGTCCTTGACCTGGGAGACGCTGCCCGGCGCGGAGTCGCTGCCGCTGCGGTAGAGCGTCTGGATGGAGTCCACGATCAGAACCTCCGGAGCCGTCTCCGTCACGGCGCTCAGCACCTCGTCCAGGTTCGTCTCCGAGAGGATGAGCAGCGAGTCCGCCATCACTCCGAGGCGCTGGGCGCGCATCTTGAGCTGCTTTTCGCTCTCCTCGCCGGAGACGTAGAGCACACGCTGGCTCCTGCACAGCTCGTTGCAGATCTGGAGCAGCAGTGTGGACTTGCCGATGCCCGGCGCGCCGCCGACCAGCACCAGCGCGCCGCGGACACCGCCGCCGCCCAGGACCCGGTCCAGCTCGCCCATGCCGGTGGAGAACCGGATCTCGTCGCTGCCGGACACCTCCGAGAGGCGCTTGGGCGTGCTGCGGCCCCGGACTGCGGTGCGGGCGGAGGCCGCGGCTCTGCCCGCAGGCACGGCGTCCACCGTGTGCTCCTTCAGGGTATTCCAGGCGCCGCAGGCGCTGCATCTCCCCTGCCATTTCGGCGTTTCGTTGCCGCACTCCGTGCAGTAGTAAATGACTTTAGACCTCATGGGTGTCCGCCTTTCGTAAGTAGTCCGTCAGTCCCCCGGCGATGACCAGGGAGAGCTGTTTCTGGTAGTCCTCCGTGCAGAGCCTGGCGCATTCCTCCGGGTTGGAGAGGAAGCCGCACTCGATCAGAATGCCCGGGCAGTGGATATTGTTCATGAGATAGACGGTGTCCGCAGGCTTCGCCGCGCGGTGGTTGCTTGGATCCAGCGTCTCCGCCGTCAGCGCCTGTAACGCTTCAGCCAGCGCACGGCTTTCGGCGTCCGGCGCGTAGAAGATCTGGGTCCCATGGTATTTGGATTGCTCGAACATGTTCTGGTGGATGCTCACCAGCAGCGCGCCGGGCACCTCGTTGACCATTCGGACGCGGTTTTTGAGGTCCGAGACCTTCTTTTCCGCGACGGTGGCCGCGCCGCTGTCGTAGACAGAGACGTCCCCGGACCGGATGAGCCGGGTCTCCCGGCCGATCAGGTGCAGGAGGTCGTTGAGCCGCAGCGTGATCTCCAGGTTCAGACGGCTCTCCCGCACGCCATCCTTAGAGACGGCGCCGCCGTCCTCCCCGCCGTGCCCGGCGTCGAGCACCACCGTGACCGGCAGGTCCGCGGCCTCGCGCAGCGAGACGGCAGCGGTATAGAGATTGGCACAGAACACGGCGGCGACGCAGAAGGCCGCGGCCACGGTGACATAAAAGAACAGGTGCTGCCGGATGAAGCGCATAAAATCCCCTCCCGCAGTACCATATGCCGCCCAGGGGCGGCAATATGCGCTCTTACGCAAAGGCGGCACAGACTGCGGCGGTTTGACATAGACTGCTCTGAAACGATGCGTTTCAAATCAAAACCCAGGAGGTAACCTAAGTTGGAACAGCAGAAATTACGGACGGTCCTCGGCGACGCGCCGCAGGACGCGGCCTGCGCCGGGAACAAGCAGGCGGGCGATCCCCTCGGGACCCTGCCGCCCTGCGCGCCGCTGGCCAATCCCTATGTTCCGTTTCAGAACGAGGACCCGGCCCGCTACCCCATCGAGAAGGGGCTGATCCGCGGCACCCTCTTCCCCGGCCTGGACCTCCCCTATCTCGGCATGGTCAACGACGAGGAGAAGGGCGACCGCGGCCTGGCGGAGCTTCAGGCGCTGGCCTTCGCCATCCAGGAGCTGGGCCTCTACCTCGACACCCACGGCGGGGATGCCGAGGCAGCCGCCCTCTTCGCCTCCTACTCGAAGCTCTACCGCCAGGGCGTTAAGGTCTACCAGGAGACCCGCGGCCCGCTCACCCAGCTGTGCGCCGTCCCGAAGGACCGCTATCTCTGGACCGAGGGCCCCTGGCCCTGGGAGTATGACGCAAACCGGAACGAGGAGGCCTGAGCATGTTTGTCTATGACAAGAAATTACAGTATCCCGTAAAAATCGCAAACCCGAACCCGAAGCTCGCGGCGGTGGTCATCAGCCAGTACGGCGGCCCGGATGGCGAGCTGGGCGCATCCCTGCGCTACCTCAGCCAGCGCTTTTCCATGCCCCACCCGGCCCTCCAGGGCCTCCTGACGGACATCGGCACCGAGGAGCTGGGGCACCTCGAGATGATCGGGGCCATCGTACATCAGCTCACGCGGAACCTCAGCGAGGAGCAGATCAAGGAATCGGCCTTCGCCCCCTATTTCGTGGACCACACCGTAGGCGTCTACCCCACCGCCGCCTCCGGCGCCCCCTGGAACGCCGCGGGCATCGGCGTGAAGGGCGACCCCATCGCCGACCTCGTCGAGGATATGGCGGCGGAACAGAAGGCCCGGGTGACTTACGACAACATCCTGCGGCTCTCCGATGACCCGGACCTCAACGACGTCATCAAGTTCCTGCGTGAGCGGGAGATCGTCCATTTCCAGCGCTTCGGCGAGGCGGTGGAGCTGCTCCGGGAGACACTGGACGAATCGAACGTCTACTTTATGAACCCCGCCTTCCCGCGGACGGCGAAGAAGAAGGCCTGAGGCCCTCAAAAAAAGACGGCTGCTGCCTGCATCGCAGACGGCAGCCGTCCCAGGTTCAGAGGATGGCGGCGACCACCGGCGCGACGGGCGCCGTGTCGGCCTGCTCCACCTCGCCTGCGTCCACAAGGCGCGCCAGGTTCGGATCGATGGGCAGCCGGGCCAGCACAGGGACGCCGTACCGTTCCGCAGCCTCATCCAGGTGGCTCGGCCCGAAGACGGAGATGCGGCGGCCGCAGTCGGGACAGGTGAGGTAGCTGTAGTTCTCCACGAAGCCCAGCACGGGCACTTGCATCATATTCGCCATGTTGACGGCCTTGGAGACAATCATGGACACCAGGTCCTGGGGCGAGGTGACGAGGAGAATGCCGTCGATTGGCAGGGACTGGAAGACGGTCAGCGGCACGTCGCCGGTTCCGGGGGGCATATCCACAAAGAGGTAGTCCACGTCGCCCCAGACCACGTCGGTCCAGAACTGCTTGACGGCCCCGGCCAGAATCGGCCCGCGCCAGAGCACCGGCGAGGTCTCGTCGTCCAGCAGCAGGTTGATGGACATGATCTTCGTGCCCGCGGCGGAGAGGGCGGGATAGAGGCCCTTTTCGTCCTGGCCGCTGCACTCGGTGACGCCAAAGGCCTTCGGAATCGAGGGGCCGGTGATGTCGGCATCCAGGATGCCGACGGACTTGCCCTGCTGCCGCACGGCGGTGGCCAGCAGGGACGTCAGCGTGCTCTTGCCCACGCCGCCCTTGCCGCTGACGACGGCGATGACCTTTTTGATGTTTGAATGCTCGTTCATGGCCGCGTGGAGGTCTTCCTTGCGGCTGGAGCAATTCTCGTGGCAGCTTTCGCAGCTGCCGCTGCAGGATTCGCTCATGCTCAAAAACTCCTTTTCAGTGTTGTTTTTCCTTCTATTTTACCCAGTCGGAGGCGTTCTGTCAAGAAATCAGCTTTCCAACTCCAGGGACGCCTCCTCCCACTGCTCCATCAGCGCGGCGAGGGCGGCGTCGGCCTCCTCCTTCTGCGCAAGCAGCTCACTGAGGCGCTGGTAGTCGGACGCGGCGGCCTCAATGTCCGCCTCCAGGGCGGCGAGGTCTTTTTCCCGGGCGTCGATCTCGCGCTCCAGCCTCCGAACCAGCTTTTCGGCGTTCTTGGTGCCGCCGGTGCGGGGCGGCTTCTCCTTCTTTTCCTTTTTCTCCTTCCGGGCTGCCGGGGCTGCGGCCTGGGCCGCGGCCTCGCGCTCCTTGACGGCGCGGTATTTCTCGTAGCCGAAGGGATAGTCCCGGATGGTCCCGTCCGAAAGCTCCCAGATGCGGTCGGCGAACTCGTTGACGAAGTAGCGGTCGTGGGACACGAAAAGCAGTGCGCCCTCATACTCCTCAATGGCCGCCTCGACCCATTCCCGGGAGGCGATATCGAGATGGTTCGTAGGCTCGTCCAGAATCAGAAGGTTGATTTTCTCGTCCATCAGCATACAGAGCCGCAGCCGTGACTGTTCGCCGCCAGAGAGGGAACCGACGGTCTTGAAGACGTCCTCTCCCTGGAACAGGAACTGCCCCAGCCGGTCCCGCGCCACCTGGGGCGAGCAGTTCTTTTCGTAGAGCATGGTGTCGTAAAGCGTGCGCTCCGGGTGGTCAAAGTGGATGATCTGCGGCAGATAGGCCCATTTGACGGAGGGGCCGAAGCGAACTTTTCCTTCTCCCGGCTCCTCGCCCAGCAGGACCTTCAGAAAGGTGCTCTTACCGGTGCCGTTGTCGCCGAGGATGCCGATGCGCTCGCCTCCCTGGACCAGCAGCTCCACGTCCGAGAAGAGCACCCGGTCCCCGAAGGACTTGCGCAGGCCCTTGATGGAGAGCACCTCGTCGCCGTGGAACTCGCGCTCGCCGAAGGAGGCGCGCATAGTCTTTTCCTTCGTGGGTCGGTCCGTCTTTTTGATGCGGTCCATGCGGTGCTGGATGGACATGGCCCGGCGGTAGAGCGTGCGGTTGTTGATGCCCCAGCCCTTCATGCGCTCCAGCGTGAAGCCCAACTGCTTGAGTTTGGCCTGCTCCTGCTCGTACTGCTTGAGCTGGAGGTCGAAGCGCGCCTGCTTTTCGGCCATGTAGAACGTGTAGTTACCGCTGTAGAATTCGGCGTGGCCGTCGTGCAGCTCCACGATGCGCTGGACCACCCGGTCCAGGAAGTAGCGGTCATGGGAGATGGTCAGCACGGTGCCCTTGAATTTGAGGATGTACTCTTCCAGCCACTCGACGCTGCGGAGGTCCAGGTGGTTCGTCGGCTCGTCCAGCAGCAGAATGTCCGTCTTTTCGAGCAGCAGCCGGGCCAGGTTGACCCGGGTCTTCTCCCCGCCGGAGAGGCGGTCGAATTCCTGGGCGCGCATGGCGGCGGGGATGCCGAGGCCGTTGCAGATCTTCTCGACCTCCACGTCCGTCTCGTAGCCGCCGCCGGTCTCGAAGCGGTTGGCGAGGGCGTCGTATTCCCGCAGCTCGGCATCCCCGGCCTCCCCGGCAGCCATCCGGCGCTCCAGTGCCTCCATGCGGCGGCGGAGCTTCTCAAGGCCCGTGAAGGCGGAGCGGAGCACCATCTCCGCGGTGTAGCCCGCCGGATAGTGCGGGATCTGGGAGATGAGGCCCAGCTTTTTCCCGGGCGCGATCATGACCTCGCCCGAATCATAGTCCATCTGGCCCGTCAGAATTTTGAAGAGCGTCGTCTTCCCTGCCCCGTTGCGGCCCATGATGCCGACGCGCTCACCCTCCAGCACCTCGAAGGACAGGCCGTCCAAAATATTGTCTCCGATCTCAAAGGACTTTACGAGGTCCTTTACCCAAATGTCGGTCATTGTCTAGTCCCCTATCAGTTCGTCCCGGTCAAACATGGCGTTCAGCGCATCGAGCAGCCCGTTGGTGCTCAGATGCTCCGGCAGACCGAGGGTTTGCTTGAGCTGGGCACGGCGCGCGGCGCTGTCCGGCCAGCCCGTCAGGTGCAGGAGGTAGAGGTCCTGCTTCGTGATGGGTACGCGGGCCAGCTCCGCGTCCGGTGCGTCCTCGAAGGTGGCGCCGGCGCGGCGCAGGACCTCCAGCAGCACCTCGGGCCGCATCCCTTCGACGCCCAGCTTGCCCTCCTTGCCCGGGCGGTCCTTGCGGCGCTCCTTGCCGCGGATGTCCGGAATATAGGCGTGCAGCACCCGCCCGGCAGGGATGCTGCCCTTGAGATAGTTGCGGATGACGAAGCCCGCGCCGTCCGAGTCCGTCAGGATGATGAGCCCCCGGGTCTCCGCCAGGCGGCGCAGAAGTCCCAACAGCGGCCGGTCGTTCATGACGCCGAAGCCGTGGGTCTCAAAGACCGGCGCGTCCACGATCTGGCGCAGGACATTCTTGTCGTAGCGGCCCTCGACCACGATGGCCTCCCGAATTTTAACCATGGCGCGCCTCCTCCGAGAGCCGGAGCAGCAGCAGCTCCAGCAGCCGCTGGGGATCGTCGTAGGACGTCTTCATTTGGTAGTCCGTCTCCGTGCAGAGCAGCACGGCCCGGTCGCAGAACTCCCGGCTGAGGTGACCCGCGGCGGAGAGGAGCTTCCGGGCCGGATAATCGCCGATGCCGCAGAGCCTCATGAGGCTCTCCCGCCCCTGTCCGGCGGCGAGGAGCAGCTTGGCACAGCGCAGGCGGCGCATCTGTGCCCCGATGGCCCCAAGGATGGGGATCGGCTCCTCCTGGAGCTGCATGAGCGTCTGGAGCGTTCCGAGGGCTTTGTCATACTCCCCGGCAGAAATGGCGTCCGTGATGTCGAAGACCACGGCGTCCAGCACCGGCTCCACCACGGCATCGATGTCGCCGCGGGTGATCTGGGGCGCCTCGGTGTAGGCACAGAGCTTCTCAATCTCCGAGGCCAGCGCCGTCATGGAGCTTCCCGCCACGAAGATGAGATACTGGCAGAGCTTATCGTCGATGTCCTTGTGCTGGCGCAGGAAGTGCCGCCGGACCCAGTTTACAAGTTCCCGACCTTGCTGGCGACGGAATTCTGCCAGTACGCCCCGGGAAGAGATGACGTCCCAGAGCTTTTTCATGCGCTTGTCCGGCTTGAACTCCACCGTGTCATAGGTGAACACGAGGCAGCAGTAGTCCGGCAGGTCCGAGAGCAGCGCCGTCAGGCGGTCCCGGTCGGCCTCGCCGCCCTTGAAGAGATCCACGTCGTCCACCTCAACCAGCGTACGCTCCGCCATCATGGGCAGAGCGTCCAGGGCGTCCTGGAGCGCGTCAAGGCTGAAGGTCTCGCCATTGAAGCGGTGGCAGTTGAACTCCTCCGCCGGGCCGCCGGTGAGCTGGGCACGCAGCATCCCGAGGTAGTAATTCCGGAGATAAGCCTCCTCGCCGTAGAGGAAATAGAGCTGCCCCGGGGTCTTGGCCTTGAGGTCAGCCTTGAGCCGGGCCGCGCCGTCGGGCACGTCGGCGCGTTTTGCATATGCCATTGGTTCACCTCCTGACGGTGATGGTCCCCTGTTCGTCGGTGCGGAGTGCAGCGGCCCCGGAGGCCGCGATGCGGGCAAGCACATCCCCGGCGGGATGGCCATAGGAATTTTCTCCCACGGAGATCACGACCAGCTCCGGCGCGGTCTCCCGCAGCAGATACTCGCCGGTCGAGCTCTTTGAGCCGTGGTGTCCCGCGACCAGGACTTCCAGGTCCGGGATCGGGTGCAGGGTGAGCAGGAGCCGCTCCGCGCGCTGGCCCATGTCGCCGGTGGTTAAAATGTCGAAGTCCCCGAAGCTGGCGAGGACGCTGAGGCTCCCGTCGTTCCCTGCCTCCGGCGTCACCGGCGCAAAGACGGAGAGCGTCCCGGCCCCGAAGGGCAGCGTGAGGTCCCCGGTCACATAGGTGACGCTTACGCCGTATTCGGCGGCCAGGGCCTCAAGCTCCGCCCGGGTCCCGCTGTCATCCGGGCGGTCCGGCAGGAGCAGATGGTCCACCCGGATGCGGTAGAGCAGCTGCCGCACGCCGCCGGTGTGGTCCTCATCGTAGTGGGTGAGGATCAGGCAGTCGAGGTGCGTCCGTCCGCCGGAGAGGATGCGGCGTGCCAGCGTTTCCCCGGCATCGTCGCCCTTGCTGCCGCCGCAGTCCACGGCGGCGTTCTGTGCGCCGGACCGGCAGTAGAGACACTGGCCCTGCCCAACGTCCAGGGCGGTGAAGGCGAAGGTCCGGCCGCCCGCATCCTGCCACGCGAGCAGCAGCGCCGCGCAGAGCAGGATGGCGGAACAGCCGAAGACCGTCAGCACCCGTGCCCGGCCGGGCCTCCGGCGGTGCAGGAGCAGCCAGAGGGCCGCGCCGTAGAAGAACACGAGCCAGACCACCGGGTAGACCGTGTCCGGATAGACGGCGGCAAAGGGCAGGCGCGCGAGGCCGCGGGCCAGATATGCGGTGTACCGGAGCAGCAGTGTCACCGGCGCGGCCAGAACTCGCCCAACAGCGGGAAGCTTCAGGCCGATGAGGCAGGCGGGCAGGCCGAGGTAGAACGCCCAGGTGATGGCCGGGAGCAGCAAAAGGTTTGAGAGCACCGCGAGCATGGAGACGGTCCCGAAATAAAGAACGGTCAGCGGCAGCGTCAGGGAGAGGGCGCTGAGGGTGCAGGCCGTCGTTCCGGCCAGCAGGTCCCGCAGGCGGCGGAACCGCCGCGGCGTCCGTGCCG
>CALICR010000046.1 GCA_938049125.1 uncultured Clostridia bacterium | reverse complement strand
TTCAAACAGCAGTCTATTCATCGCACTTGCCCTCCCTGCCGAGGCGGTTCGCGCCGCAGCCGTTGCAGCCCTGGCGGCAGTCCTTGGTCGTTTCGGCACGGCAGGCGCGCTCGTACTCCTTCCGGAAGAAGCTGCGGCTGACGCCCACGGAGATGGTGTCCCAGGGCAGCGTTTCGTCGAGGCCGTAGGCGCGGCAGTAGTCGTCCATGGAGACGCCGCAGGCGTCGAAGGCCCGCGTCCAGGCGTCAAAGTCAAAGTATTCGTCCCAGCCGTCCAGCCGCGCACCGTTTTTCACGGCCTGCTCCAGCACCGGGCCGAGGCGGCGGTCGCCCCGGGCCAGCACCGCCTCCAGGCGGCTCAGGTCCGCCTCATGGTAGCGGTAGTCGATGGAGCGGCTCTTCATGGCGTCCTTGAGCAGGTGAACCCGGCGGAGGTATTCGTCCTTGGAAATTTGCTCCACCCACTGGAAGGGCGTGAAGGGCTTCGGCACAAAGAAGGCCGTGGACAGGTTGATGGAGAGGCCGCGCTTTTTGTTGCTGGCCGTCTCCTTCCAGGTCCGGACGATCTTGTAGGCCAGCTCCGCGATGCCCAGCACGTCCTCGTCGGTCTCCGTCGGGAGGCCCAGCATGAAGTAGAGCTTGACGTTGTTCCAGCCGCCGGAGAAGGCCGTGGCGCAGGTGGTCAGAATTTCCTCCTCGGTGACGTTCTTGTTGATGACGTCGCGCAGGCGCTGGGTGCCCGCCTCCGGCGCGAAGGTCAGACCGCTCTTGCGGACCTTCTGGAGCCGCAGCATCAGCTCCCGGGAGAAGTTGTCCGCCCGGAGCGACGGCAGCGACAGATTGATCTTCCGCGGCTCGCAGTAGTCGAGAAGCTGGCCGGTCAGGGCCTCGAGGCCCTTGTAATCCGAGGAGGACAGGCTGGCCAGCGTGATCTCGTGGTTGCCCGAGTCCTCGAGGCAGGCCTCGGCCTGGCGCACCAGAGTCTCCGGCTGCTTGGACCGGATGGGGCGGTAGCAGAAGCCCGCCTGGCAGAAGCGGCAGCCGCGGATGCAGCCGCGGAACAACTCCAGATTGGCACGGTCGTGGACGATCTCCGTGGAGGGTACGATCTGCTCCGTGGGGAAGTAGGCCGTGTCGAGGTCCTGGACGATGCGCTTTTCCACGGTCTTCGGCGCGCCGGGCGCGGGGACGATCTCTGCAAGACGCCCGTCCGGCCCGTAGACGTGGGTGTAGAGGGAGGGCACGTAGACGCCGGGAATGCCCGCCGCCGCCCGCAGGAAGGTCTCCTTGGACCAGTCCTCCCGCTTGGCACGGTCGTAGAGCTCCAAAATCTCCACGGTGCTCTCCTCGCCCTCACCGAGGGAGAAGAAGTCCACGAAGTCGGCCAATGGCTCCGGATTGTAGGCGCAGGCCCCGCCGACGAAGACCATGTTTTTGAGGCCCGGCCGGTCGGCGGCCCGGAGGGGCACCCCGGCAAGGTCCAGCATATTGAGAATGTTGGTGTAGCTCATCTCATAGCCGACGGTGAAGGCGATGAGGTCGAAGTCCCGGACCGGGTCATGGCTCTCCAGTGCCCAGAGGGGCAGGGAGTGGCGGCGCATGGCGTCCTCCATGTCGCCCCAGGGGGCGAAGACGCGCTCGCACCACACGGCGTCCATCCGGTTCATGACGCCGTAGAGAATGCGCATCCCGACGTTGGACATGCCAATCTCATAGGTGTCCGGGAAACAGAAGGCCACCCGGACCCGGACGGCGTCCTTTTCCTTGACGATCTGGCGGTATTCGCCGCCCACATAGCGCGCGGGCTTCTGCACCGTCGGCAGAATCCGCTCCAACACACTGGTCATTTCGTTCCTCCGTTGCTCATTGTCCCTCTATTGTACGGCCTGGAGGCCCGATTTGCAATCAATTTTTGTTCCCGGCGGCGGCCTGCGGCAATTTTCCCCAGCAGCAGCGCCGGGGGAAGCAGCGGCCAGAGCCCCAGGTGCAGCCACGCGGCCAGTGCGCCGCCGCCGAGGAGCAGCAGCGCCAGCACAGCCATGCCGACGGACTCGGCCTGCCGGGGCAGCAGGGCCGCCAGCATCCGCCCGCCGTCCAGCGGCCAGACCGGCAGCAGATTGAAGCCCGCGAGCATCCAGCAGAGCAGCGAAAAGCGCGGCGCACACCGCAGCAGCGCTGCCCCGGCCAGCAGATTGGCCCCGGGCCCCGCTGCGGAGCAGAGCAGGGCCTGCCGCGGCGGCATGGGTCCCGTCTCCAGCTCCGCCCCCGCGGCGCTCAGCCGCAGACGAAGCACGGGCACCCGGCAGAGCCGGAGGCAGAGAAGGTGCCCCAGTTCATGGACCGCAGCCGCCGCGAAAAACAGCGGGCAGAGCCCGCCGGGGTCGAGGCAGAGCCAGAGGCCCGCCATCGCCGCCGCGCCCGGCGTCAGCTCAAGTCTCGGACATCGCTTCATAGAATGCGCCGACGGCCTTGCCGATTTCTGCCCCCGCCCCGTACTCCGCCGCGAAGGCGGCGAAGGCCGCCTCCACGCTCTGCCCGTCCCGGCCGAATACGGCCTCCTGCATGGCCGCGGCCCCCTGGGGATACCAGAGCCTGCACCCCACGGCCCCGCCGAGAATGCCCAGCCCCACGACCCACCGCAGCACCGCGCCCCACCGCGCCTGCTTCTGCTTTTTCTGCATGACGATCACCCCAAACAAGCCTATGCGTGATGGGGTGCCAGGATGTCCGGAAAGAAACAGCAGACGGGCGATTTGCCCGTCTGCTGCGCTGTGTTTTTTATTTGCCTATGGGACGTGCCCCGGTCAGGTCCGCTGCTTTCTTCTGCGGAGCGCGGCGGCTGTGAGGCCGGAGGCGCCGGCGAGGAGCAGGGCGCTCCAGAGCAGAAGGCGGCTGCCGTCGCCGGTCTTGGGGCCGGTGCCGGTACTTACCGTGGGCACCTCCCCGGTCTCCTTGTACGGGCAGACTGTGCAGCTGCGCGTCTTCTCGCCGGTCCGGCGGGATGTGGGCTGCTTGGTGATTTTCCAGTCACCGAAGGTGTGCGCCGCCTTCTCCGTGACTACCTTGCCGCAGCGGGAATACTTCTGCTCGTGCTCCGTTTTGGTCGTCGTCCATTCGGGCTTGCAGCCGTCGGCGTGGTGCGTCGGGTCCGTCTCGCCGTATTCTGCCTGGCAGAGGTCGCAGACCGCCTTGGTCATGCAGTCGGCGGTGCCGCCGGTGCAGGCGCCGGTCTCAGTATGGGCGGCGTCGCGCTTGCAGGTGCGGGTATGGGTGCCGTCTCCGTTGGAGGTCCATGCACCCCAGTCGTGGTCCAGCGCATTGCCGGAGAAGAAGGTTGCCTCATCCGCCGTGCCCTCGGAGCTCAGACCGCAGACTGCGCAGGACTTGTAATAAACGGCCTTTTCCGTGCAGGTCGAGCCGGATTTCAGATACTTCGCTTCCGCAATTTCCGCCGTAAAATCGTGCGCCAGAAGCTCGCCGTATTCGCCGCCGCAGACCGCGCAGACGGCCCTTGCCGTACAGGTCGCCGTGCCGCCGGAACAGTTTTCCGTCTCGGTGTGGCTGGCGTCGCGGGAGCAGACGCGGGTGTGGGTGACATTGCCGTTGGACGTCCATGCGCCCCATTCATGGCCCAGAACGCTGCCGGATTCAAAGGTAGCCTCGCTGGCCGTACCCTTGGAGCTCAGGCCGCAAACCGTGCAGGACTTGTAGTAGACCGCTTTCTCCGTGCAGTTGGAGCTGGATTTCAGGTACTGCTCCTCTGCCGTTTCTGCCGTGAAGTCGTGGGGCAGCTTTTCACCGTACTCGGCATTGCAGGTACTACACTTTGCCTTGGCGGTACAGGTGGCCGTGCCGCCGGAACAAGTATCGGTTTCGGTGGTGTTGCAGTTCTCACGCTGGCATGTCCGCGTGTGCGTACCGTTGCCATTGGACGTCCAACTCCACAGATGGCCCAGCGCCGTGCCCGGCTCCTCATACAGATGGTCGTCGTTATATTCGATCAGATCGCAGGAGCACATCCAGTAGTGCAGCGCGTTATGCGTACAGTCTGCGGGTGATTTCAGGGTTCCGGGCGTATTATTCATCCACATGTTGAATTTGTGCTGGTGCCATTGCGCATCAATGTGGATACCACTCACCGTGTCACTTCCTGCCAGATCGCCATAGGTCATATCCTCAGTAACGGTGACATCACCGCATTTCCATCCGGTGAATACCCAGTCTTGATACGTAGGATTTTTGGGCAGGTAATCGAATACCCTGTCTCCCCACCGGACATACCAGGCACTTCCGCCGGCAACCCCCACCGTGGTGTACCCGATGGAATAGTTTTTCACAGTAAACTTTGCCTGAATGGTCAGATCCTCGGCGGGCATTGTGAAGGTCAGCACCGGATTGACCCAGCCGCCGCCCTCCGGCTTGTTGAGGAAAACCCACTCCAGAAACTGATTGCCCGTTGTCGGTGTTGCCGTCAGTGTGACCGTTTCACCTGCCTTGGCCTTTGTGCTCATGGGCGTTACCGAACCCCACTCCGGCATGCCGATCTTAACTACCGTGACGGTGTATTCGTGCTCCGTCCAATGGGCGTAGAGGGTCTGCGTACCGAACACCGTCACGGTGGTGTCGCTCTCGATCTTCGTGCCGCCGTTCTGTTCCGTGTACCAACCGGCGAAATCGTAGCCCTCATAGTTGGGAACCGGCAGCGTGCCGTAGGGTTCGCCGGTCGTCAACGATTTGGTTTTGTCCGCTTCGGCCAGCGTACCGCCGTTGGGGTCAAAGGTCACCGTAAGGGGCCGCGCAACCGCGCCGGAAACAAGGTACAGCTTCTGGTCATCCTTATACTCCACATGGGCATTGAAGTCGTCCGCGAAGAAGTAATTCGCGTAGTCCTTTTTGTAATTATTAGAAAATGCCACGGGGTAGCTGGTATTCGCGGTGGTGACGCCGATGGACGCGCCTTTGGACATGCCGATCTCGATGGTCAGCGTCTTGCCGGAGGGCAGATACACATTGTTGGCCTTGCCGGAAACC
>CALICR010000045.1 GCA_938049125.1 uncultured Clostridia bacterium | reverse complement strand
TTCACCCGCACGGTTTCGCGCCGCATCGAGTCATAGTTGGCGGTGCCCGGGGCGATCTTGTCCAGGGCATAGATCATCTCGATGATGTTGTCCATGTGGCGCTTGGGCAGCACAAGACTCAGGTCGCCGGGCGTGGCCGCCAGCGTCGGGTGGGTGAAGGAATGGCCCATGCGGTGCTCATTGGTCCGGACACCCTTGACAAGATCGCCGAAGCGCTGCACCAGCACACCGCCGCCCAGCATATTGGAGAGCGCCGCGATGTGCTTGCCGTACTGATAGGGCTGGTTGAACGGCTCCGTGAAACGGTTGGAGACCAGCAGGGCAAAGTTTGTGTTCTCGCTGCGGAGGGCCGGGTCGGCGTAGCTGTGACCGTTGACGGTGATGAGGCCGTCCACGTTCTCGGAGACCACATGGCCGTAGGGGTTCATGCAGAAGGTCCGGACCGTGTCGCCGTAGAGCTTCGTATGGTAGACCAGCTTGGACTCATAGACCACGTTGGTGATGTGCTCGAAGACCTTGGCCGGCAGCTCGACGCGGACGCCCAGGTCCACCTGGTTGTTCGTCATGCTGAGGCCCAGCTCCCGGCAGCGGTCCGCAAACCACTCCGCGCCGCAGCGGCCCGGGGCGGCGATGCAGTACCGGCAGTCCACCGCTCCGTCGTCCAGATGGAGGCGGTAGCCCTCGCCCTCCAGCACCTCGATGGTGCGCACCGGCGCGTGGAAGCGGAACTCGCACTTGTCCGCCATGTACTCGTAGATATTCGTGAGAATCTTCAGGTTCCGCTCGGTGCCGAGGTGCTTGCAGCGGGCCTGAAGGAGGTGGAGGTCATGCTCCAGGGCCTTCTTCTCGATGGCCCGGGCCTCCGGGGAATCCGTGGAGAAGACCTCCGTCGTCGCGCCGAAGTGGACGTTGACGGAATCCACGTAGTCGATGAGCTTCAGCAGCTCCTCGTCGCCCAGATAGTCGCCCAGCCAGCCGCCGAAGGCGGTGGTGAAGTTATATTTGCCATCGGAGAACGCGCCCGCGCCGCCGAAGCCGGACATGATGGAGCAGGGCTTGCAGGAGATGCACTCCCGGACCTTTCCGGCCACGATGGGACACTGGCGGCGGTAGATGTCCGAGCCCATCTCCAGGATCACGATCTTCAGATGGGGCTTCAGCTGGAGCAGCTCATAGCCCGCGTAGACGCCGGCGGTCCCGGCGCCGATGATGGCGACGTCGTACGTCATAATCATAAAACTCCTTTTGTGCGGCGCAGCGCGCCGTTCGCATGATACCCCTACTATACCACAGCCGGGGAGAAAAGTAAAATCATTTTCTGATTTCCGGTTGAGCCGCGGGGAAAACCATGGTATAATAGTATGTCACCCGGCCAGAGGCCGGGAACTCTTTGAACCTGGAGAAAAAGCACCATGCGCGATGAGATCCATGTCAGGGGCGCCCGCGCCAACAACCTGAAAAATATCGATATCCGGATCCCCCGGGACAAGCTGGTCGTCATGACCGGCCTCTCCGGCTCCGGCAAATCCAGCCTGGCCTTCGACACCATCTATGCCGAGGGGCAGCGCCGCTATGTGGAGTCCCTCTCCTCCTATGCCCGCCAGTTCCTGGGGCAGATGGACAAGCCGGACGTGGACGCCATTGACGGCCTCTCCCCGGCCATCTCCATCGACCAGAAGACCACGTCCAAGAACCCCCGCTCTACCGTCGGCACCGTGACGGAAATTTACGACTACCTGCGCCTGCTCTGGGCCCGGGTCGGCACGCCCCACTGCCCGAAGTGCGGCAAGGAGATCCACCGCCAGACCGTGGACCAGATCGTGGACCAGATCCTGACGCTGCCTGAGGGCAGCCGCTTCCTCGTGCTCTCGCCGGTGATCCGCGGCAAGAAGGGCGAGCACCTCAAGGTCTTCGAGGACGCCCGGCGCAGCGGCTACGCCCGGGTCCGGGTGGACGGGAACCTCTATGACCTCACGGAGACCATCTCCCTGAACCGCAACCAGAAGCACACCATTGAGGTGGTGGTGGACCGCCTCGTCATGCGCGGCGACCTCACCCGCCGCCTCACCGACTCCGTGGAGACCGCCGCGGCCCTCTCCGGCGGTCTGTGCATCATCCAGGAGATGGGCAGCGGGGAAGAGACCGTCTTCTCCCAGAACTACGCCTGCGAGGACTGCGGCATCTCCATCCCGGAGCTGTCGCCCCGGATGTTCTCCTTCAACAACCCCTACGGCGCGTGCCCGGACTGCTCCGGCCTCGGCAGCCAGCTCAAGCCCGATGCGAACCTCGTCATCCCGGACCCGTCCAAGTCCATCCTGGAGGGCGGCATCCAGTGCTCCGGCTGGAGCAACGTCAAGGGCGACGGCATCGCCCGGATGTACTTCGAGGCCATGTCCAAGAAGTACCATTTCTCTCTGACCGACCCCATCTCCACCCTGTCGCCCGAGGCCATGGACGTCATCCTCTACGGCACCAAGGGCGAGAAGCTGGAGCTCTACTATGAGCGCGGCAACGGCCGCGGCGTGCTGGAGCAGCCCTTCGAGGGCGTGCTCAACAATCTGGAGCGCCGCCTGCGCGAGACCCAGTCCGACGGCGTCCGCAAGGAGCTGGAGGAGTGCATGGCCTCCCAGCCCTGCCCCCACTGCCACGGCGACCGCCTCTCGGACATCGCCCGGGCCGTCACCGTGGGCGGGATGTCCATCGCCGATTTCTGCCGTCTGCCCATCACCGAAGCCCTGAAGTTCATGAACGACCTGACGCTGGAGGGCGCAAAGGCCGTCATCGCCGAGGGCATCCTCAAGGAAATCCGCGCCCGGCTGGGCTTCCTCCAGAACGTGGGCCTCAGCTATCTGACGCTGGCCCGGGCCGCGGCCACCCTCTCCGGCGGCGAGAGCCAGCGCATCCGCCTGGCCACCCAGATCGGCTCCAGCCTCATGGGCGTGCTCTATATCCTCGACGAGCCGTCCATCGGCCTGCACCAGCGGGACAACGACAAGCTCCTGAATACCCTCAAGTACCTCCGGGACCTCGGCAACACGCTCATCGTTGTCGAGCACGACGAGGACACCATGCGCGCCGCAGACCAGATCATTGACATCGGTCCCGGGGCCGGCGTCCTGGGCGGGCACGTGGTGGCCCAGGGTACGCTGGAGGACATCATGGCCTGCCCCGAGTCCCTGACGGGCCAGTACCTCTCCGGCGCGAAGAAAATTCCGGTCCCCGCCGTGCGGCGGCCCGGCAACGGCCACAGCCTCAAGGTCTTCGGCTGCCGGGAGAACAACCTCCGGGGCATCGATGTGGACATCCCCCTCGGCACCTTTACCTGCGTCACCGGCGTGTCCGGCTCCGGCAAGTCCAGCCTCGTCAACGAGATCATCTACAAGACGCTGGCCGGAAAGCTGAACCGTGCCCGGGTGCGGCCCGGCCGCTGCGACCGCTTCGAGGGCATCGAGCACCTCGACAAGGTCATCTGCATCGACCAGAGCCCCATCGGCAAGACGCCGCGCTCCAACCCCGCCACCTATACGGGCCTCTTCAACGACATCCGCGACCTTTTCGCCTCCACGGCGGAGGCCAAGGCCCGGGGCTACGGGCCGGGCCGTTTCTCCTTCAACGTCAAGGGCGGCCGCTGCGAGGCCTGCTGCGGCGACGGCCTTGTGAAGATTGAGATGCACTTCCTGCCCGACGTCTACGTGCCCTGCGACGTCTGCCACGGCCAGCGCTACAACCGCGAGACCCTGGAGGTCACCTACAAGGGCAAGAACATCTACGAGGTCCTGGACATGACCGCCGACGAGGCGCTGGTCTTCTTCGAGAACCTGCCGCGGCTGCGGGAAAAGGTCCAGACCATTGTGCAGGTGGGCCTCGGCTACGTCAAGCTGGGCCAGTCCTCCACGACGCTCTCCGGCGGCGAGGCCCAGCGCGTCAAGCTGGCCACGGAGCTGAGCCGCCGTTCCACCGGCTCCACCATGTATATCCTGGACGAGCCGACCACCGGCCTCCACATGGCCGACGTCCACAAGCTCATCGAGGTGCTCCAGGCCCTGGTGGACGCGGGGAATACGGTGCTGGTCATCGAGCACAACCTGGACGTCATCAAGACGGCGGACCACCTCATCGACCTTGGCCCCGAGGGCGGCTCCGGCGGCGGACAGATCATGGCCACCGGCACGCCGGAGGAGGTGGCGGCGAACGACGCCAGCTACACCGGCTATTATCTGAGAAAGGTGCTGTAAACCCATGGCAATGCATGACGGGCACAGGGCGCGGCTGCGCAGGCAGCTGGAGGAGCACGGGCTGGACAGCTTCAGCGACATCCAGGCGCTGGAGCTGCTGCTCAGTTTTGCCATCCCGCGGCGGGACGTGAACCCCATCGCCCACCGGCTGCTGGATCGCTTCGGCTCCCTCTCCCGGGTGCTGGATGCGCCGGTCCGGGAGCTGACGGAGGTGGAAGGCGTCGGGCCTGGGGCCGCCGCCATGCTCTCGCTCCTGCCCCAGCTCATGCAGCGCTACGCCGTGGACCGGGCCCAGGCATGCCAGGTCCTCGACACCACGGCCAAGATCGGCACGTACCTGCTGCCCTATTTCTTCGGGGCGCAGGAGGAGCAGGTCTACCTCCTCTGCCTCGACGCCAAGTGCAAGGTCCTGGACTGCCGCCTGCTCTTCACGGGCAGCATCAACACCGTGGGCGTCAGCGTCCGCCGGATCGTGGAGGAAGCCCTGCGCCGGGGCGCGACCTCGGCGGTGCTGGCCCACAACCACGTCTCCGGCATCGCCCTGCCCTCCCGGGAGGACGAGGCCACCACGAAGACCGTCAAGGACGCGCTGGAATCCATCGGCGTCTACTTGGCGGACCACATCATCGTCTCCGACGGCGACTTCGTCTCCATGGCGGACAGCGGCTATTTCCGGCGGCTGTGATCTCCGGTACATACAGCGCCGCGCCGGACCTTTGCAAAGGTCCGGCGCGGCGTTTC
>CALICR010000044.1 GCA_938049125.1 uncultured Clostridia bacterium | reverse complement strand
GTCGGATGCAGCTCCAGGAACGCCTGGCCGAAGCAGGCGGAGAAGGTCGGGGTCGGCTCGGTGATGCCGCGCTCAGTGCCGGCCAGCTTGGCGGTGAAGCCGGAGAGGAAGTAATACTTGGTCTGCTCCGGGGTCAGCACGGAAACCGGCGGCAGCACGCCGAACGCATCCGCGGACAGGAAGATGACGTTCTTCGCAGCCGGAGCGGAAGAGACCGGGCGCACGATGTTCTGAATATGGTCGATCGGGTAGGAAACGCGGGTGTTCTCGGTCACGGACTTATCGGCGAAATCGATCTTGCCGTTCTCGTCGAGGGTCACGTTTTCGAGCAGAGCGTTGCGCTTGATGGCGTTGTAGATGTCCGGCTCGGATTCCTTATCAAGGTTGATGACCTTGGCGTAGCAGCCGCCCTCGAAGTTGAAGACGCCGTTGTCGTCCCAGCCGTGCTCGTCATCGCCGATGAGCAGACGCTTCGGGTCGGTGGACAGGGTGGTCTTGCCGGTGCCGGACAGACCGAAGAAGATGGCGGTGTTCTCGCCGTTCAGGTCGGTGTTGGCAGAGCAGTGCATGGAAGCCATGCCCTTCAGCGGCAGGAAGTAGTTCATCATGGAGAACATGCCCTTCTTCATCTCGCCGCCGTACCAGGTGTTGATGATGACCTGCTCACGGCTGGTGATGTTGAAGGCGACGCAGGTCTCGGAGTTGAGGCCCAGCTCCTTGTAGTTCTCGACCTTCGCCTTGGAGGCGTTGTAAACGATAAAGTCGGGCTTGAAGTCCTTCAGCTCTTCCTCAGTGGGCTGAATGAACATATTCTTGACGAAGTGTGCCTGCCAGGCGACCTCAACGATGAAGCGGATGGCCATGCGGGTGTCATGGTTCGCGCCGCAGAAGGCATCCACGACGAACAGGCGCTTGTTGCTCAGCTCCTTGATGGCCAGGGCCTTGACAGCGCTCCAAGTGGATTCGCTCATGGGATGGTTGTCGTTCTTGTAATCGTCGCTGGTCCACCAGACCGTGTCCTTGGAGTTCTCGTCCATGACAATATACTTGTCCTTGGGCGAACGGCCGGTGTAGATACCGGTCATGACGTTGACGGCGCCCAGCTCACTGACCTGACCAACCTCATAGCCCTCCAGACCCGGCTTGGTCTCTTCGGCGAAGAGCTGCTCATAAGAGGGGTTGTACACCACCTCGGTGGTGCCGGTGATGCCGTACTTCTCGATGCCATACGTTTCCATTGCTTGAACCTCCTGAAAATCCATTGCACCGGCGGCAGCCGGGCAAATTATTGATGTGGTCGGTGAAATGCCAATGTTCACCGAGTACAATAATATCACCTTTTTGTATACTTTTCTATTCCTTTTTCTTTGATTCTATTTTTTCGGCACATCCACGAATTCTTTTCTTTTTTCGCATAACTTTCCTGCTGTTTGTAGGCAGATTGCCCAACATGCTCTTCTTGAATTCTGCGCCATTTTACCCGGATTTTGCACATTTCTATGCTTTTGTCAGAACTTTTGCAGGATGTCTGTCGGAATACCGCCGACAGGCGGACAAAGAAAAGCCCGACCGAAGCCGGGCTTTTCCTGCCTGCGCCGATATGGCGCAAAAAATTTCATAAATCCGGGGGCCGAAACGGCGGTCCCGGTGCGGTCTGCCGGGCCTTTTCGGAGGCTCAGCCCTGCTCCATGCCGTGGATCAGCTTGTCGTACATCACGTCCGCCGGGTTGATAACGGGCAGATGGGTCCGCTTGGAGATGGCTTCCTGGAAGTAGGGGAAGTGGGTGCAGCCCAGGATCAGACATTCCACGCCGTTCTTCTCGAAGAAGCGGACGAGGTCCTGCAGATCGAAGGACTCCACGATCTCCTCGGGATCCCGTTTGTCCTCGACAGCGGAGATCAGGGAGAGGATGCCCAGGCCGATGACCTCGGCGTTGGGGTTCCGCTCGAAGAGGGCGCGCTCGATGCCGGCGGTGGACTGGTTGTTGACGGCGATGACCGCGCTGCGGTCATACTTCTCGCCCAGCTCACGGTAGACCTGCAGCGGCGTATAGGCCCGGTCGCCCCGCTCGGCGGCGAAGCCCTCGAAATCGAAGACGCCGCTCAAGGAGTTGCAGTAGATGAAGAAGTCCTTGATGCCCTTGCTCTCGGCATCGCTGAAGATCTCCGTGAAGCGCTTCCGCTTGTTCTCCTGGGAGGAGAGCTGGAAGAGCTGACCGGCCCGGGGGGAATCCGTCGCCGGGTAAGCGATGGCTTCGATCTCAGGGTCCTTCTTGTTCAGGTACTCGACGCCCATGGCGGTGTCGACCAGCGTACCGGCAATAACAGCAACTTTTCCTTTCATGATTTCGTTAACCTCTTTTCTGACGGTGGGTTTACTTGTTGGCAGCTTCCTGCTTCGCCTGCTTGTCGTGCTTGACAATTTTATAGATGCCGACGGTGAACAGCGGGATGATCAGGGTGATGAGGTACGCATAGGGCAGAGAGCCGTAGCCCTTCAGGATGATGGCGGTGATGCCGAAGGCGGAGATCGCCAGGCCGATGACCATCAGGCCGATGGTGACGGCGGGGCGGATCCACTTGGCGACGGAGCCGTTCTTCTTCTCGGCGGCAACCTCGACACGGTCGGTGACGGCTTTGATGAAGCCCATGCCGGTCTCGATCAGGGTGCCGAAGAGGACAATCTCAAAGAGCCAGTACAGCCAGTTCATGTTCAGCTTTTCGAACAGGAGGTTGACCGGGACGGCCAGCTCCATGTACTCCGGATGGAACGCGGAGAGCGCCAGGAACAGCAGGGCCGCGGGCACGACGGCGATGACGCCGGACATCAGGCCGGAGGTGATGGCTTCCTTGCGGCTGCGGCAGTCGGCCGTGGAATACAGCAGAGCGGCTACAATCCCCAGGTTATAGGAGGCGTAGGACAGGCCATTGCCAAACCAGGTGGGCTTCACTTCGCCGACCGCGATGTTGGCGCCGATCTGGCTGCCGAACTTGGCAAAAATTATAATGAAGAACAGACCATAGACCGCATAGAGCACATAGCTCCAGAACGCGAAGACGCGCTCGACGGCCTTGGTGCCGGTGATGACGATGACGCAGATGAGGATGGCGAGCACAAAGGAGCCGATCCACTTATTGACGCCGAAGAGGGTCTCGAACATATTGCCGGAGGTGGCGACGACGACGCCGAGCACCATCAGGCAGGCTGCGATGTAGGTGATCTCGTAGAGGAAGGAGAATTTGCCGACCAGAGCTCTGGTCAGAGAATGATAATCGTAGGTCTTGAACAGCCGCGCGAATTCGAAGGTGACCGCGCAGATAATGCCCCAGACCGCGATGACCACGAGGCAGGTCAGCAGGCCGCCGACCACACCACTGACGCCGAAATACTCGGCCATTTCCGCACCCGTGCCGTATCCGCCGCCGATGACCATCGACTGGAAGATAAAGCCGGGCAGCATGATCCGCTGCCATTTGTTGTGTTTTACAAGTTCCATAAGCTTTTCCTTTCTTTTCTTTCTCTTTCTGTCTCTTTCTGTCTCTTTCTGTCTCTTGCTGTTTCTGTCCCGTTTTTCTATTGATCAAAGCGCTTTGCGCTCCGGTCACAGCTTCAAGTGCGTCCCGCGGATCGGAACGCTGCAAGGGCTTGAGCCCCAAATAAATTTTTTCCTGCGGAGGAGACTTCATCTCCTCCGCAGGAAGAGTGTCATTTATTTGAGCTTCTCGCAGAGCATTCTGCCGAGGCGCTCGGTGGCGATCCGGATCTTTTCGGGCGCAACTGCGCCGAAGGAAATCCGCATGCAGTTGGTCACAGGCGCGCCGTCCGGGAAGAACTTCTCGCCGGCCACATAGGCCACCTTGACATCCTTGCGGGAAATGGCCTCGGGGAGCAGCTCCGTGGTGTTGAGGCCGCCGGGAAGCTGGGCCCAGGTAAAGAGGCCGCCGTCCGGATAGGTGAACTTTGTCCCCTCGGGGAAGTAGGTCTTCAGGCACTCCACCATGGTGTCGCGGCGCTCACGGTAGAGGTCGCAGATCATCTTGTGGTGGGCCGGATAGTAGCCGCGCTTGAAAAACTCTGCACAGAGGATCTGCGGCAGCAGGGATGTATGGGAGTTCAGGGCAGACTTGGCGTCCTTCAGGTGCTCCATCATCTTGTCGTCGTTGGCCACCATATAGCCCAGGCGGCTGCCGGCGGAGAAGATCTTGGAGAAGCTGTTGCCCAGAATGACGTTGCCGCTCGTGTCGAAGGCCTTGATCGGGGTCAGGTCCTCGCCGCTGTAGCGGATGTCGCGGTAGGGGTCGTCCTCCATGACCAGCACGTCGTACTCGGCGGCGATCTCCGCCAGCCGCTTCCGGCGCGCCAGACTCAGGGTCCGGCCGCTCGGGTTCTGGAAGGTAGGAATCACGTAGATCATCTTGGGATGATGCTTCTTGATCTTGTCCTCCAGATCCTCCATAATCATGCCGTCGTCGTCCATCTCGACGCCGATGCAGCGGGCCTCGAACATCTCGAAGGTCTCGATGGCATGGACGAAGGTGGGCTTTTCGACCAGGATGATGTCGCCGGGGTCGATGAACAGCTCACAGGTCAGCGAAATGGTTTCCAGGCCGCCGACGGTCACCATAATATGGTCCGCGTCGGTGTGGACGCCCTTCGGCTCCAGAAGCTGCTCCACGATGATCTGGCGCAGATCCAGCGCACCTGCCGTGGGACCGTACTGCAGCGCTTCAATGCCGCGGGTATCCGTGCGCAGGACATCGTTGCTGATCTCGCGGAGGATATCCACGGGAAGGGCTTCCTTTGCCGGTGCGCCGATGCCGAGGGAGATCAGCTCCGGATCATTCAGAGCGCCGAACAGGCCCTTGACGACCGCGGCCGTCTCCGCCATGGCGCCCATTCTGCGGGCATATTTCTGCATATCGTTTCCTCCCGTCCGATGACGTGATTACTTGTTCAGGTACTTGGCGTCGTATTCCGCGAACAGTTCCTCGAAGGGAGCGATGTCGCCGATGACGTGATAGACGTGTTCCTCGCCCGGGAACTCGCCGGCCTTGATCTCATCGGAATACTGCTTAAAGGCAGCGATGACGATGGGGGCAATCTCCGCATACTTCTTGACGAACTTGGGCGTGAAGGCCTGGAACATGCCGATGGTGTCGGCGAAGATGGTCAGCTGGCCGTCGCAGGGCGCGCCGGCGCCGATGGAGTACACCGGAATGCTGAGCAGCTTGTGGATCTCCGCGGTGACCTCGGGCGGAACAGCCTCGACCAGCAGGAAGTTGGCACCGGCCTCCTGGACTGCCAGGGCGTCCTCAATGACGGCACGGGCACTCTCAACGGTACGGCCCTGCGCCTTGTGGCCGCCCAGAACGCCGGAGGACTGCGGGGTCAGGCCGATGTGGCCGAACACCAGGATGCCGCAGTTGCGGATGGCGCGGATACGGCTGGCAACGCTCTTGCCGCCTTCGAGCTTGATGGCGTCCACGTCGCCTTCCTTCAGAAAGCGGATGGCATTGCGGGCAGCCTCTTCATCGGAGACCTGGTAAGCGCCGAAGGGCATATCGCCGACCACGAAGGTGTTGGGCGCGCCGCGGCGGACGGCCTGGCAGTGCTCGATGCACATATCCATGGTAACGGGGATCGTGCTCTCAAAGCCTTCCACAACCATGCCCAGAGAGTCGCCCACGAGGATCATGTCCATACCAGCCGCTTCGGCGAAGGAAGCGAAGGGAGCGTCATAGGAGGTAATCCAGGACACCTTTTCGCCGTTCTGCTTCATCTTGTAGAGGTCAAGTACGGTTTTCTTTTTCATAAAAAACACCCTTTCGAATGAATTATTGTTGTGCGTTAATATCGCACGGCGTTTTTAATTTCGCCATCTTCATTTTATCGCAGATTCCGAAAAAATCAAGAGGAAACAAAAAATTAGGTGAAATGCAAAAAAATTCGAGAAAAAACCAGACAAGATACACAGAAAACTCAGTCCTGA